>CAIWXH010000187.1 GCA_903916565.1 uncultured Oscillochloris sp.
CGTAGCTGGCGCGTAAAGTCCAGGTAGAGCCGCTCGCCGTAGTCCATCAGCTCTTTGTCGCCGTACTGGTAGCCGGTGCCCGCGATCAGGGTGGCGCCGCGCTGGGCGAAGGCTTGCGCCCAATCTGGCTCCAGCGCCCCTGGCGCGATCTGGTCGTCGATCTGGCTGTAGCCGGTGTGACAGCCGACGCTATAGATCAGCGTGTTGACGTAGCTCGTCGCCGCCGTGACAATCTCGGTGGTGTGCAGGATCGAGCTGTAGTCGGCAGCTTGCAGCGCACCGGGCGCGAAGTGGCCCGCCATATAGATGAGGTCGTGCTGGGTATTGAGCAGCTTCGGGCGCAAGGTTTGCGCCGACCACGAGAGCGGGTCACTGGGCAGGCGCGTGGCCGGGTCAACCAGCGAGTCATCAACGGTCGCCCCGCTGCCCATCCCGGCGCGCAACTGCGCGGCCAAGGCGCGGGTGCCATCTTCCAAAAAGCCGTAGCTCGTCACCAGGGCGCTTTGCGGCGTCATGATGCCCGTGCTGTTGAGGTAGCTGTCAAGCTGGGTGATGATGTCGGTCGGATTCTCGACCAGCCGCCCCACGGCCAAATCAGGGATGGGCAACGCACTCCCGCCCCGGACAACCTCGGTCTGGCTGCCATAGGCGTCTTGGCTGAGCATGTAGTTCAGGCGCAGGCTGGCTTGGCCGTGCGTATCTTCGCGCAGTGGCGCCGCAAAATCAGACTCGGGCGCGATCTCGGCGGGGTCGGGGTAGCGGAAAAAGGGGATGACCGGGTCGCCGCCCACCAAGACGATATAGGCCAGATTCGGGTTGGTCGCGCGGTAGGCGGTGACGACATCCTTGATCGTCCCGGCCAACACATTCTGGGCATAGGGACACGCCAAATTCTGTGGCCGATTGGCCTCGGTGCGCGCCGTGCTGACCCGCTCGCTGGTGTTCAGATCGACCAGCGCGCCTTGCACCTCGGGGCGCAGCGCAAGGCTGTTCAGCCGCTGTTGCAGCGTGTCCCGCTCGGCGGCGGTGCCGCCCATCTGGGCCAAGTCCAGCAGGAACAGGGTGGTGTAATTACCGCCGGGCGCGACTGGCGCCGTGCCCGTGATCGCCGCCGGGTTGAAGTTGCCGCAATCGCCCGAAAGCAAGTTCACATTCAAATGAAAGGGCGTGCTGGGGGTGTAGGCCCCGTTATGCCCGCTGACGCGCACGTAAAACTCGCCGCTGTTGTCCCAGCTATTCACCACGACATGCTCGTTGGCGCTGCCCACCGCCGCCGAATAGCCGATCACGCTCTGGATTTGCGCGTTCGAGAAGCCCAACGGGTTCACGAGGCCCAGCCCGTTCGAGAAGCCCATCGGGTTGCTGAAACCCATCGGGTTGGAGAAGCCCATCGGGTTGCTAAACCCCATCGGGTTGCTGAAGGCGTCGGGGTTGCTGAAGGCATCGCCATTGGAGAAGCCCATCGGGTTGCTGAAGCCCATCGGGTTCGAGAAGCCCATCGGGTTCGAGAAGCCCATCGGGTTGCTGAAGCCCATCGGGTTCGAGAAGCCCATCGGGTTGGCAATTGCGGGCGGCGCTGACTCGGTGCCAATGTGCGCCAAACTCTGTTCGCCGGTCAGCTCTTTATAGGCTTTGGCAATGTCGGTAAAGACCACCAGATCGTAGTCCGACGCCAAGTTCGAGAGATCCACCCCAACCGTCGTGCCGGGAATGACGCTGACTTTATACCAGCGCGTCTCGCCCTGATGCGCGAGGAACTGGTCAACCGCCGCGCTTTGCGCCCCTGGCACCCCATTCAGCTTCCCGTCAAGGCTCAGGGCGTCCGGCCAACTCAGGTTATTCAGCGCGACCGGCTGACAATAGGAAAACTCCGACGTATTCCCACCCGGATCGGTCGCAGTTGCTGTAACGAGTTGGCCCTCAGGCAACGTATATGGCAGCGTAAAGGTAAAGCTCGCCGTCCCGCTGATGGTGGTGGTTGCCGTCGCCGAACCCAGGTAGGTTTCGCCTGGGCCATAGTGCGACAGGCTGCAACGAGCGTTGCTGAACAGGTCAAACGTGTAGGTGGTCGTCACCGGGCCAGAGATACCGCCCCGAATGGTGGTGCCGGTCGCCGTGGGTACCGCGCCCCACAGCACCGGGCTATTCTGGAGATTATTCGGCCCCATGTCGGGATCGTAGAGGTCGTTGGGCGTCACGCCATCGCCGCCTAGATCGATGCCAAGCGCGCTGCTGCCACTGATACTGTTCCCACGAATGATGTTCGCGGTGCTGGTTGTACCTTCGACAACGACCCCATACCCGTTGCCGACAATCGTATTGCCCTGACCAGCGCTAAGGCCACCAATCGTGTTGCCCGACGCCCCGCCCGTCATGTGGATCCCGATGGATGCGTTGCTGCTGGCTCCTGCGGCATTAACCCCGATCCGGTTGCCCTGCACCACATTGCTGAGCGCAGAGGCGGAGTCTAGCCATATCCCATCCTTAGCTACGGTGATCACAGTATCGAGAATCTGGTTGCTGCCACCACTGACGAAGATGCCCCAGGTCTGTGTGCCCAGCGCCGTCACCCCCGTCACATCGGTGCCAATGTAGTTGCCCTGGACGATGTTGTTGCTGGCTCCAGGCCCAATCAGGCGGATGGCCTCGGCGTTGGTGCCGGCGAAGAGGTTGCGCTGCGGCGCTAGAGGGCCGCCAATGGTGTTGTTCGGTGTCCCGTTGTTGTAGACCCCGGTCTGCCGGCCAGTGCCGCGATCCGCAGTGCCGGTGGCGTCGGTGCCAAAAAAGTTGCACTCAATCGTGTTGCCGCCGGCGCTGTTGAGGGAGATCGCATTGCCGTCGAAGTGGTGCAGCGCCAGCCCCCGCACCGTGCTGCTGCCAGCGTCGATCTGTAGCCCAGTCGTTGCCGTAAAGATGTTACTGCCGTCGATCTCGATCTGGAGCGTCGGCGGCCAGGCAGCACAATCTGCTGCGCCTCCTCCGCCTAGGGCAGACTGCGTGCTGCCGTCAATCGTCACGGGGTCGGTGATCGTGAGACTTGTGGTCGGTGTAAAGATCTGTACCCCCGCGCCAGGGATAGCGAAGTTGATCACATCGAGGCCAACCGGGGCATTGGGCATGGCATTGGCCTGTTCGATGGCCGCCCGCAGGGTACAAGTGCCATTGACTGTGTTGCAGAGACCGTCGGGGATGTAGCTGTCAGACTCATCGCCGGTACTGTTCACGGTGAAGATGGCGGGAACGCCATTCATTCCGGCTTTCGCCGTCGCCCACGGGAACAGCCCCATGACAAGCATCAGGACAAGCAGGCGGCGCGCAAGCCGAATCGCTCGGCTCGGCTGGTTGCGGGCTGCAAACGAACGCCATTGCATAGCATTGCTCCGTGGTGATTGGTTTCCCTGAATGCCTACCCCGCGCCCCCGGCACCTCAAACCCGTCAGATGCACGCACCTGACAGGTTTGGAAGGACCACCGAAGCCAAACGGCTGCTCACGACGGGGGCTACGCCTCGGGCGGCTTCGGCGGACGACTGGCCTGCTGAAGCAGCTTGGTGGTGGTTTTCGTGGCGAAGATGCTGATCGTCGCACTCGCCGCGTCAGCCACCGGGATGCCCTCGACGATCAACACGTCCTCGGGGTTCGTCAACGCCTCGGCAACCTGCTTCCACTGCTTCTTGCCAATATACACGCTGTAGGTCGTTGACGGCACGGTCGTCGGCACGGGGATACCCTTCGGCAGCGCAGGCAGCGGGCCAGCGTAGACTAGAGTGAGCAACGTGAACTGCGCCTGCTCGGACACGCGGGCCGGGCGCCCAATGAGCGTCATCTTCACGGTCGTGGCCTTTCCACTCGCTGCTTTGAGATCGGCAATCAGGATCAGGCGATCCGCCCACGTCACCGCCGGGAGCGCGGGCGCGGGCGCGGCGTCTTGGCCCGCTGGCGCAGCGCCGGGCGCCTTCGGCTTGCGGGTGCTAAACAGCGGGAAGATAAGCGCCTGTTCTTCGGGGCTTAGGCGCGCCCGGACAATGGCGAAGAAGACGCCGCCCAGCGTACGCCGCCGGGAGCCATCGGGCAGCAACATGCCGCCCGCCGCCTCAAGCTGGATCGCCTCGGTGGCCGTCGCCTGGGCTGCCGCAGGCCCCAGGTGACGCACGATGCGCCGAATTTGGCCCGTCGCGTGCGGGGTATGCTCATTGAGCAATTTGGACAATTCGATGCTGGCGTCCTCATCCGGCGGGATCGCATCGGTTACACGCACCGCGCTGGCATAGACGCCTCTTTTATCCGATCCGGGGACGAATGACACGAACTGTCCAGGGGTGAGTGCCGCCTGCGCGGCGTCCAGACCTTTGGGTGGGATGAAGATGGTAGTGCCATCCGCTCGTGCGATCACGCCGATACGCTTGGTTGCATCAAACCAGCGCACGGTGCCGATCTCCGCGACGGGCGGCTGGTCAGGGGGGGGCGACGGGTCAGTCATCGAAGGTTGCTCCCAACAGTGAAACGAATCCACACCTGGCGCACGCTGCCGTGCGTGTGAAGCCCCCCTACGGCTGGGGCGATGCCACACGACGACGACCAGACTCATTTCGTTGTCGTCGCCGCACAGAATCAGCACCACCATCCTCGGGGGGTGGACACCAATGCGCCGAACTCTAGTATACCCGTATGTGCCACGATTCGCGACACGCCTGGCTCGTGAATCATGGCGGTTGCAACGTCACCCGCCGGGGGACTGAAGTCCCCGGCGCTTCGTTGCGAAGCCTGCCTTCGCAGGCTTGGCAGCCCGCTTCAGCGGGCTTCGCAGATACTATAGCAATCCTACACACCCGCCCGGTGGCTGAAGCCACGGGCTACGGGATGCGAAGGCCGCCTGCGCGGCCTCAACCAGCCTGCGAAGGCAGGCTTCGTAAGCAAGCGCCGGGGGCTTCAGCCCCCCGGCGGGCGAGGGTGCGTCAGCCAAGCTTGTGTCAACCCCAGCGCTGCTCTACAATAGGGCAACTTCCGCCCATGTGCCAGGATTTGGAATGCTGCTATCCCACAAAACAACGCGACCACCCGCGCTGTTGCTCCTGCTGCTGCTGGCACTGCTGCTGCCTACCGCCGCCACCCACGCGGCACCGCCCCCGCCCTTCGCCGCGCCGTACGCCGACGCGATGCGCCCGCCCTTTACGGGTGAGGTCGAACGCCCGGATCTGCCGCACTATACCGTGCATCTGGAGGTCAACCCGCGCAGCGGCGAGCTGCGCGGGACGCTTGAGCTGCTGTTTCGCAATATGTGCGGCGTCGCGCTGCCGAATGCCGTGCTGCGGCTCTATGCCAACTTCCCGCGCGATGTCTTTGGGGATGGCGGCACGGGCGCAGCGACGGTGGCCGAGGTCACGGTGAATGGTCAGGCGGTGACGCCTAGCTACAGCGCCCAGCGCACTGCGGTGCAGATCCCATTCCCCAAAAAGCTTGCGTCGGGTGACGATGTGCAAATCCGGCTAAGCTGGTCGGCGCACATCGCCCCGCTGCACGGCACCGACGATACCCTGGTGCTGACAAGCGCCATCCCCCAACTGGCGGTTTGGGACGGCAAGTGGCGCACCGACGTGACGACGCTGCCCGATCATGTCTACGCGGTCAGCGGCCTCTATCACGTCTTTGTGACGGCGCCGCCAGAGTGGCTGGTCGCCAGTGGTGGCGCGGAGATCGCACGCACCACGCAAGACACGCGCACGACGAGCGAGCTTGTGACTGGCCCCGTGCGCGAGTTCGCCTTCGCGCTTGGGCACTTTCAGACGGTGGAAGAGACTACCGACGGCGTGACGGTGCGCGTGCTCTTTCGTCGCGATGGCCGCGTCCCCGAGGACGCAGCGCGTAAGATCCTGGCCCGTGCAATCCAAGCGCTGACGACTAGCACTGACCGTTATGGCCCCTACCCGTATCGGGTGTTGAGCTTCTGTGTGCTTGAGGCTGGGCGTGGCTTTAGCGACGCACGCGAGTACCCCGGCTTTATTCTGCTGCTGCTGGATCACGGCTACAGCCCCACGACCCACGCCGATGTGGCGCATGAGGTTGCTCACCAGTGGTTTTACGGCCTCGTTGGCAACGACATCTACCAAGATCCTTGGCTTGATGAAGCCTTGGCCCAGTACACCACCTTCGTCGTGATGCAGCAGTGGGATGGTGCCGCGTCCGCGAACGACTACTTCAGCACCGAAATTGCAGCGCTGGGCCAGCGGTCGCGCTACAGTCTGCGCCCAGCAAAAGCGTATCCCAACTGGAGCAGCTACTACGCCTCGGTCTATGGCAAGGGTGGCCTCTTCATTGCGGCGCTGCGGCAGCAGGTTGGCGCTGCGGCCTTTTTCGCTGGGCTGCGGCAGTATGTCGAGCGCAATCGCTACAATGTCGCGCACCCCGACGATCTGCGCCGCGCCCTTGAGGACGCCAGTGGGCAGAAGCTTACAAAGCTGTTTGCCCAGTGGCTCGGCTGAAGGGCGTAGACAAGGTTTCAGGTGCCGGGTTTCAGGTTCCAGACCGAGCGCACGGCTAATTCTCAACCCGATGGAACGCCTCGGCCAGCGCCAGGCCAAACGGCTCGCCGCGCTCGACGGCCCAGGCGCGCATCCGCTCAGCCAGCGCGGTCTGGTCGGTGCCAAGCTGGCTGACGTGACAGCGTAGCGCGGCCAGCTTCACCTCAAAGGTCGCCGCAATATCGACGGCGTGGTTGAGGTGCGGCGCGGCGATCACCCACAGCTCCTTCACGCGGCTAGGCATGAAGCCTTCGGCCAGCAGCTCGGGGAAATCCCAGCTATTCTGCGCCGCCGGATAGACCGCCGCCAGCACCGCTGTGCCGACCGCCAGATGGTCTGGGTGATAGCGCCCCAGCGCGTAGCTCGGCGCCCAGACGCGGTCGGGCGATTGGCAGACCAGGCGCACGGCGCGGACGCGGCGAATCTGGCGCACGATCTCGCGGCGCAGGGCGATGGTCGGCTCAAGCTGACCGTCGGGCAGATCGAGGAAGACAACCTCCTGAAGGCCCAGCACCTCGGCGGCGGCGCGCTGCTCGGCCTTGCGCGTGTCGCTGATGCGGCGGCGCGCCTCGGCGCTTACGTCGGTCGCATCATCAGGGCCACCAGCGCCACCGTCCGTGCAGACGACCAACGTCACCGCCCAGCCCTCGCGCACCCAGGCGGCGATGGTGGCGCCGCAGCCAAACTCGGCGTCATCAGGGTGTGCCACCACCACCAGGGCGGTCTGCGGTCGCTCTTCGGCTGAGTTTGTCATGCCATCGCTCCTTCAAACAGGGGAACATCACGCTGCTGAGTCAGTCTAGCACAAACTATACCGTGCGGCGCGTCAGCCCGGATCGCCCGCATGGCGGTTGCAACGTCGCCGCCGGGGGACTGAAGTCCCCGGCTCTTGGGTGCGAAGCCTGCCTTCGCAGGCTGGTTGAGGCCGCGTAGGCGGCCTTCGCATGACGTAGCCCGTGGCTTCAGCCACCGGGCGACGACGTTGCATTAGCCCGAGTGTACGCTAGCCCGTAAGCGGTTGTTGCACACAAAGGCTATAATAGAAATCTCAGCCGCTACCTTACGGCCTGTATCACTGTACTATCTATGTTACGTCCAGCAACGGTGCTTATTGTCGATGATCTCAGCTCTTCGCGGGAAGTGCTTTACGAGATCCTGCTCGGCGAAGGGTACGAACTTCTGATGGCTGCGGGTGGCGCCGAGGCGCTGACCATGGCCCGCCAGCACGCCCCCGATCTCGTTCTGCTTGACATGATGATGCCCGACATTGACGGGCTGACCGTCTGTCGGGCGCTGCGGGCCGACCCCCGCACCGCCAAGGTGCCCGTAATCTTCGTGACGGCCCTTGAGGATCGCTCGGCCCGGCTGGCGGGGATCGCCGCCGGCTGCGACGACTTCGTCTCGAAGCCGCTTGACCGGATCGAGCTGCGTCTGCGCGTCCGTACCGTCGTCGGCCTCAATCGCTACCGGCTCCTGCACGACGAGCAAACACGCTTCGAGCACCTCTTCACGCTTTCGCCCAATGGGCTGCTCATCGTGGACGGCCTGGGCACCATCCGCCTCGCTAACCCCGCAATCGCCACCCTCGTCGGGCTAGAGCGCCACGAGGAGTTGGTCGATCAATCTTTGTTCACGCTGCTTGCCCCCGAGGATCAGACGCGCTGCGCCGAATGGCTCCACGACGCCGTGGCCCAACACCTGAAGGCCACCCACCTGAGCGCCTACCTTGCCCGCAGCGGTGGCACCCGGCTGCCGGTGGTCATTGATGCGGGCTGGTTTGAGTGGGCCGGCGAGCCAGCGGTGCAGGTGGTCGTGCGTGATATGACCGACCGGCGGCGGGCCGAGATTCTTGAGGAGGATCGCCGCCGCTTGGTCTTCGACCTGCACGATGACATCGCCCAAACCGCCACCGCCGTCTATCGGCAGCTTGAGCATCTAGGCCATCACTACAAGCCGCGCCGACCGGCGGCCCAGACCTCGCTGGATCGGGCACGTGAGCTGACGCAGCGCCTGATGCGCGATACGCGCCGCCTGTTGGCGGGCCTGCGCCCCGCCGCCCTCGATGACCTCGGGCTGGCGGCGGCCCTGCGTCAGCACGCCACCGACCTACGGGCCGACGGCCTGCGCGTCGATCTCTACGAGGCCATCGGCCCTGAGCGTCTGCCTGCGCCCATCGAGACGGCTTTCTTTCGCATCGCCCAGGAGGCGTTGAACAACGTCCGTAAACATGCTGGCACAGGCCATGCTATTATCCGCCTCACGCATGAGGACATGCACCTGTGTCTCTCGGTCGAAGATGATGGCCCCGGATTGCCCATCGCCCCTGAGCCAGGCCCGGCTGGGGGACGGATGGGCCTACACGCAATGCACGAGCGGGCCGCGATTCTCGGCGGCACCCTGACGATTATTAGCGCCCCAGGTGCCGGCACCCGGATTGTGGCTGAGGTGCCGCTACCGCTATCGCACACAGAAGAGCAACCCGTATGAACAATCTACCCCGCCCGACTGGACGTAGTGCCCCGCCTGCTCGCATCATCATCGCCGACGACCATGATCTCGCCCGCGCTGGCCTCCGCGCCGTCTTTGACGATACCCGCGATCTGGCGGTCATCGGCGAGGCCGCCGACGGCAAAGCCGCTGTCGAGCTGTGCAGTCAGCTTCAGCCCAACCTGGCCGTCCTTGATGTTCGCATGCCCACTATGAATGGGCTAGAGGCGACACGGGCGATCAAGGCGATCTGCCCCAAGACCAGCATCCTGATCGTCTCGTTTCACGCCGCCCCCGAATATGTCGTCGAGGCGCTGCGCCTTGGCGCGGCGGGCTATCTGTTGAAGGACGCCAGCCGCGAGCAGATCCTCGATACGGCCCGCCGCGCCCTCAGCGGCGAGGCGCTGCTCTACGGCGCGCAGGCCGCCGATCTGCTGCGCCGAGCTGCGATCAGCGACCCGCACGACCCGCCGGTACGGACTAGCCTGACCCCCCGTGAGCGCGAGGTGCTCCAGCATGTGACCGAGGGCCACACCAATCGCGAGATCGCCACCACGCTCAAGATCAGCCCCGGCACCGTTAAGAACCACGTCGAGCATATCATCGCCAAGCTCGATGTCTCAGACCGCACGCAGGCTGCCGTCTACGCTCTCCGCCATGGTCTGATCGCGAATCACTAGGCGGGCCAGCCGTGGTGTGTGGCGCTCACCACCCGCCCCCTAGTGCGTTCGGGGAACTATTAGACCCGTAGGGACACCTACTTGCTTATGGCCACAACCGCCACCATCTTAATTGTTGACGATGACGAGGGCAGCCGCGAGTTGCTCACTTTTGCCCTCGAAGGGAACGGTTATACGCTCCTCGTCGCAGGGACAGGCGCTGAGGCGTTGGCGATTGCCCACGTCAACCTGCCCGACTTAGTGCTGCTCGATGTGATGATGCCCGGCATGGACGGCTACGAGGTCTGTCGCACCTTGCGCCTAGCCACCCGCACCGCCGAGATGCCGATTGTGATGATCACGGCGCTCGACGACCGCGAGTCGCGGCTGCGCGGCATCGAGGCGGGCGCTGACGACTTTCTCAGCAAGCCGGTTGACCGGATAGAGCTACGCGCCCGCGTCCGAACGATCACCCGGCTTAATCGGTACCAGCGGCTGCTCGATGATCAGGCCCGCCTAGCCGCCGCTGCCACCGAGCTTGAACTGGCCTACGACAGCACCCTGGAGGGCTGGGCCAGGGCGCTTGAGCTGCGCGACCACGAGACCGAGGGCCATTCTCGCCGCGTCACCGCCCTGACCGTGCGCCTAGCCCGCGCCCTGGGTATCAACGAGACTGAGATCGTCCATATCCGGCGCGGGGCGCTCTTGCACGACATCGGCAAAATCGGCATCCCCGACCGCATTCTGCTCAAGCCAGGCGACCTCGACCCCGATGAATGGGCGGAGATGAAGCGGCATACGATCTACGCCCGCGATCTGCTTCAGCCCGTGGCCTTCCTCCAGCCAGCGATGGCGATTCCCGCCTATCATCACGAAAAATGGGATGGCAGCGGCTACCCCTACGGGCTCAGCGGTGAGGCGATTCCCCTGATGGCCCGCATCTTCGCTGTGATCGATGTGTGGGACGCCGTCACCCACGACCGGCCCTACCACAAGGCCAAGTCGTACGTCGAGACGATGGCGCTCATTCGCCGCGATAGCGGTCGCCACTTTGACCCGCGTGTGGTCGATGCCTTTGAGCAGATGCTGATCGCAGCGGGCGAACTTACGCCGCCCTGACGCTGCGTGAGCGCGCCACAGACGCAAGGGTCAGCATCCATCAGCACGGTGACGAGCGATACTCGTCACCGTGCTGATGGGTGACCCCGCTATTCCTCGCTGAAGAGCGGAGTGCGTACGCAAACTGTACCGTATCCACGAACCTTGTCTTAGCAGCTTACGCGAACGCACCGCCTAACTGGCTTAGCCCAGTCCTATGCTATAGTACGCGCCAGCAACTGACCTGTGTTTGCCCTCCGTGTCCGAGCGCTAGGAGCCTCTATGCTCAGCACCCAAGAGATTATGGCGATCATTCCGCATCGCTACCCGTTTCTGCTCGTTGACCGCATCCTTGAGCTTGAGCCCGGCGTGCGCGCCGTGGGCGAGAAGCTGGTCTCGGCGAACGAGCCGCAGTTCACCGGCCACTTTCCGGGCAACCCCGTTTTCCCTGGGGTGCTGATTGTCGAGGCGCTGGCCCAAACCGGCGCCGTCGCCGCGCTGAGTCTGCCCGCGTACAAGGGCAAGCTGGTACTCTTCGCGGGCATTGACGATTGTCGCTTCAAGCGGGTGGTGCGCCCCGGCGATGTGCTGCGCCTTGAGGTGAGCCTGGACAGAATGCGCCGTGGCGTCGGTAAAGGCACGGGGCGGGCCACCGTCGGCGGCGAACTGGCCTGCGAGGCGGGGCTGCTCTTCGCGGTCGCCGACGCGAGCTAGGCGAGATCGGCAGGTTTTTTACCACGAAGCGCACGAAGGTCACGAAGGCCGTACAACGTCCACTTGCGCTCCGTGCCCGACGCGAGCCGCCGCGTAACCCGACGTGGATTTCCAGAATGTTGTACTAGCGCCCCGTTGCGTTGACGCCCACTTTGCCATGCTGGTATAATTCCACCACATCCCACACCACTTTACAGATCGCCGCGCCTCTGGTCGCGGCGCTGTCATCTCTAGCTGGCCCGCCCTAGCGCCGAAGGGAGGTGGTTTGCCCCCGAACTTGGCCGCTCCTGGATCCGCTTGCGCTATTCCAATGGATGAGGAAAAAACCTATGCACATCCCTGACCGTCGCTCACTGCGCCCGCTGGCGGGCGCCCTGCTTTTGGCCCTGTTTGTCCCGGTGATCGCCGCGTGCGGCGGCACCTCCACCACCCAGAATCCCACGGCGGCAACTGGCCCCACCACCGCAGCCCCCACGGTCGCTGCGACGACCCCGCTGACTACGACCGGGGCGATCACCACGACCGAGGCGATCACCACGACCGAGGCCATCACCACGACCGAGGCCATCACCACGACCGAGGCCGTCACCACGACCGCCGCCCCGCTGGTCAATACGCAGGCCACCTACACCGAAGGCGCGCTGCTTTCGGTTGCGGCCAAGGCGTGCGGCGACGGCTACACCGGCAACCTCAAGGCGATTACCGCCGTTGACCCGACCACGGTCAAGTTCAGCTTCTGCACGCCTGACCCGGCCTTCCGTGCGAAGGCCGCCTTCGCCTCGTTCGCCATTCTGCCCAGCGAGTACCTGAGCGCGACGGGCGGCGCGGGCGACCTGATCGAGAAGCCGATTGGCACCGGCCCGTACCAGATCGTGAGTTGGGCGCGTGGCGATAGCATTACGCTCAAGCGCTTCGATGGCTACTGGGGCGAAAAGGCCAAGGCCGAGACCGTCGTCATTCGCTGGAGCGCCGAGGCGGCGCAGCGTTTGCTTGAGCTGCAGTCGGGCACCGTGGATGGGATCGACAACCCGGCCCCCGATGCCTTCACGACTATCGAGGCCGACAAGACGCTCCAGCTCAAGCCGCGCCCTGGCCTGAATGTCTTCTACCTGGGCATGAACAACACCTTTGCGCCCTTCGACAACGAGAAGGTGCGCCAGGCGCTTGCCATCGGGATTGACCGCGAGCGCATCGTCAAGAACTTCTACCCCGCCGGGTCTGAGGTGGCGACCCACTTTACGCCTTGCGCCATCCCGAATGGCTGCACCGGCGAGGTCTGGCCTAAGTACGACCTTGCCGCCGCCAAGAAGTTGCTCGCCGAGGCGGGCTTCGCCAGTGGCATTACGACGACCCTGGAGTATCGCGACGTGGTGCGCGGCTACCTGCCCGAGCCGGGTCGCGTGGCCGAGGATATTCAGGCCCAGCTCAAGGAGCTTGGCATCATCGCCACGATTAATGTGGTTGACTCGGCGACCTACCTCAACAAAGCCGCCGCTGGCGAGCTCAAGGGGCTGTACCTGCTCGGTTGGGGCGCCGACTTCCCCGACATGACCAACTTCCTCGACTACCATTTCGGCGGCGGGGCCAGCCAGCAGTTCGGCACGAAGTTCGATGACCTGACCAAGGCGCTGCAGCAGGGTGCTTCGCAGCCGACCGACGAGAAGCGTGCGCCCTCCTACGTCGAGGCCAACAACTTGATCGCCAAGCACGTCCCGATGGTGCCGATTGCCCACGGCGCCTCGGGCGTCGCCTATAAGGCCGATGTCACGGGCGCGCACTCTAGCCCGCTGAGCAGCGAGTTCTTCGCCGTCTTGGACCCAGGCGGGCGCAAGACCTTCACCTGGCTGCAAAATGGCGAGCCTGCCGGCCTCTACTGCGCCGACGAAACCGACGGCGAGTCGCTGCGCGTCTGTGAGCAGATCAACGAGTCGCTGCTCGCCTATGAGGTTGGTGGCACCGCCGTCAAGCCGAGCCTCGCCGAGAGCTGCGACCCCAACGCCGACCTGACCGAGTGGACCTGCAAGCTGCGGGCGGGCGTCAAGTTCCACGACGGCTCGACCTTCGATGCCAACGACGTGGTGACCTCGTGGGCGGTGCAGTGGGACGCGGCGAACCCGCTCCACAAGGGCCGCGCGGGCCAGTTCACCTACTTTTCGTCGCTCTGGGGCGGCTTCCTGAACGCGCCCCCGGCGAAGTAACCCGCTGCTACCCCTCACCCCCTGCCCCTCTCCCTCACGGGGAGAGGGGAGATTCCGCAGCATAACGCTTTCGGCCCCCCCTCTCCCGCTCAGGGAGAGGGGGCCGGGGGGTGAGGGCGGAACCTGCTTATGCTTCGTTACGCACTTAAGCGCATCATCGTGGCCCTGCCGGTCCTCTTCGGCGTGCTGGCCGTCACCTTCTTTATGGTGCGGCTTATCCCTGGCGACCCCTGCACCGCCCAATTGGGCGAGAAGGCCACGCCGCAGGTTTGCGCCAGCTTCATCGCGGCCAAGGGTCTCGACAAGCCGATCCTCGTGCAGTTTGGGGTCTACCTCGGTGACATTTTGCGGGGCGACTTTGGCACCTCGATCCGGCTGGCGCGGCCCGTGACCCAACTGATTGCGGAACGTCTGCCGCTGACGGTCGAGCTGGGCGTGTTCGCGCTGCTGATTGCGATGGTGGTGGGCATCCCGATGGGCATCATCGCCGCGCTCAGGCGCAACTCGGCGGTCGATGTGCTGACGATGGTCGGCTCGAACATTGGCGTCTCGATGCCGATCTTCTGGCTTGGCCTGATGCTCGCCTATCTCTTCGCCCTGCTGCTGAAAGGGACGCCGTTGCAACTGCCGCCCTCGGGGCGGCTGACCTCGGGCCTGACCAGCGTGCCTTTTTACGAGCTTTGGCGCTGGCCGGTTGATTTGAAAGCGGGGCTGGGCCAGGTGCTGCAGTTTTTTGGCAACCTCTACCTCTTTAATAGTCTGCTTACGTTCCAGTGGGAAATCTTCAGCGACGCGCTGCGCCATCTGGTGCTGCCTGCGCTGGCCCTGGGCACCATCCCAATGGCGATCATCGCCCGCATGACCCGTTCAGCCATGCTTGAGGTGCTGGGGCGCGACTATGTCCGCACCGCCCGCGCCAAGGGTCTGGCCGAGCTGGTCGTCACGATGCGGCACGCCTTTCGCAACGCGCTGCTGCCCGTGGTGACGATCATCGGTCTCCAGCTTGGGACGATCTTTGGCGGCGCGGTGCTAACCGAGACGATTTTCAACTTGGCGGGCGTGGGCCGCATCCTCTTCGATGCGATCAACACCCGCGACTATCCGATCATCCAGGGCTTCACGCTGGCGATTGCAATTGGCTACGTGCTGGTGAACCTGCTGGTTGATATTTCGTATGGCTGGCTCGACCCGCGCATTCGCTATTAGGCAAGGTTTCAGGTGCCCGGTTTCAGGTTTCAGGTGCCGCGAACCTTGTTTTAGACAGACTATCTGCGTATGACGACCAGCACCGCCGAGCCAATGCGCCTTACGACGAGCGTGCCGAGCAGCGAGGGGCCGTGGCGGCGGGCGGGGCACCAGTTCCTGCGCCAGCGCTCGGCGCTTATCGGCCTAGTCGTGATTGGGCTGCTGGCCTTCACCGCGCTCTTTGCACCGTTGCTTGCCCCCAACGACCCCATCGGGGTGCTGCTTGGCAAGGAAGCGGGCATCGTCAAGCGCTCGGGGCCGTGCGTACACCTCTTCGGCTGCCCCGCCGACCAGCCCCAGCACATCATGGGCGTGGACGGCAACTTCCGCGACCTGTTCAGCCGCATCATCTACGGTGCCCGGCTCTCGCTGCTGACCGGCTTCGTGACCGTCAGCATCTCGCTGGTGCTTGGCGTGCTGCTCGGCGCGGTGGCTGGCTACCTCGGCGGCTGGCTCGACAACCTGATTATGCGCCTGCTCGATGTGCTGCTGGCCTTCCCCTTCCTGCTGCTCGCCATCGCCATTGTGAGCATTCTTGGCCCTGGGCTGCTGAACGCGATGCTGGGCATCGCCATTGTGAGCGTGCCCGCCTACGCCCGCGTCATTCGCGCCAGCGTGCTGACGGTGCGCGAGGAGGATTATGTGCTGGCGGCGCGGGCCATCGGCGTTCCCCCGGTGAGCATCCTCTTTGGGCACATTATGCCCAACGCCGTCTCGCCCCTGATTGTGCAGGCCACGCTCGGCATCGGCACCGCCATCCTCGACGTGGCCGCGCTCTCGTTCCTGGGCCTGGGCGCACAGCCGCCCACGCCCGAGTGGGGCTCGATGCTCTCGGCTGAGCGCAACCAGGTCTTCACCGCCCCGCACCTCGTCTTCCTCCCCGGCCTCGCGATTATGCTCACCGTGCTTGGCTTCAACCTGATCGGCGACGGCCTGCGTGACGCGCTTGACCCGCGCCTCAAGCGGTAGTAAATGTCGGCAGCAATGCGCGACAGGTTTTACCACGAAGGCCACGAAGGCCACGAAGGCCGCGCCGCTTTCTATGGCACAAGGTTCATACCACCCCGGTGCTGCTACCCAGCGGTGACGAAGGCTCTGAGCACGACCCCAAGCAGAAAGAGGCAGACGGCGGCGAAGACCAGCGCCTCGCGGCGGGTGGTGTGCCCGCGATTGGAGCGGAACGCCGCTGGCAGGCAGAGCGTGGCGACCACCCCGTAGATGCTGTGCAGCGCCATGCGCCCCGGCAGCCCCGCGCTGAAGAGCAGGCTCAGGCCCAGGAGCGCTTGGGCGCTGATGAGCAGCGCGGCGACCCAGAGGGCGGCGGGGTAGCCCTGGCCGACGCGCCCACGTAGCGCGGCGACGAGACCCCAGACGAGCAGCACGGCTAGGAGGGCCGCGATGGTGAGCGGGAGCCGACTGTGGAGGAGGGCGATGCGTTCCATGGCGAGCGCATTATAGCCTGCTGGCAAGGTGTCAGGTGTCGGGTGTCAGGTGTCGGGTGTCAGGCCGAGCGCAGCAGCACATGGCGGTTGCAACGTTACCCACCGGGGGGCTGAAGCCCCCGGCTCTTGGTGACGAAGCCGGCCTTCGCCGGCTTGTTGAGGCCGCGCAGGCGGCCTTCGCACCCCGTAGCCCGTGGCTTCAGCCACCGGGCGGGGGGCTGACAGGCGACGTTGCAACCGCCGAGCGCAGCAGAACGCCCTGCATGTGCCGAAGCGGCGCCCAGAGTATACTATGGCGTCCGAGGAAATTGAAGGGACACCATGGACTCACTCTGGACTGACCGAATTGCGGCGGGCGCGTTGGGCATGCGTAGCTCGGCCATCCGCGATTTGCTGAAGCTGACGACGCAGCCGACGATGATCTCGTTCGCCGGGGGTCTGCCCGCGCCCGAGCTGTTTCCCGCCGAGGAGCTTGCGGCGGCCAGCGCGCATGCCTTGGCCGAAGCGCCGCTGGCGACGCTGCAGTACGGCCCCACCGAGGGCTTCGGCCCGCTGCGTGAACTGGTGGCAAACTGGGTGGGGCGTCTGGGCATCCGTGCGCCAACTGACCAAGTGCTGATCACCGCTGGCTCGCAGCAGGGTCTCGATATGCTTGGGCGCCTGCTGATTGACCCCGGCGCACCCGTGGCTGTCGAGGAGCCGACCTACCTGGGCGCGCTGCAAGCTTGGCAGACCTGCCAGCCACACTATTTGCGCCTGCCCATTGACGAGGATGGCCTTGATGTGGATGCGCTGGAGGCGCTGCTGGCGAGCGGCGTCCGGCCACGCTTCCTCTATATTGTCTCGTGCTTCCAAAACCCCACGGGCGTCACGCTGGCCCCCGAGCGGCGCGTGCGCCTGGTCGAACTGGCGGCGCGCTACCAATTACCGATTGTTGAGGATGACCCCTACGGCGAGTTGTATTACGGGGGCCAGCGCAGCACGCCCCTGGCCGCCATCGACATCGCCATGCACGGCGAGCCGCGCTACGTGGTCTACCTGGGCACGCTCTCGAAGCTGCTGGCGCCGGGGCTGCGCGTGGGCTGGATCGTCGCGCCGCGCACGCTGGTTGACCGGCTGGTCATGCTCAAGCAGGGGCTTGACCTGCACACGGGCAGCATGGCGCAGGCCGTGGCCTACTACGCCTGTCGCGACGGGCTGCTCGACCGCCACATCCCGCGCCTCCGGGCGCTCTACGGCGAGCGGCGCGACGCGATGCTGGCGGCCCTCGCCAGCGAGCGGGCGCTGCCGGTGGGCACGCGCTGGACGCGCCCCGACGGCGGGATGTTTCTCTGGCTGACCCTGCCAGCGGAAGATGACGCCGAGGCGCTGCTTGCGCGTGCCTTGGCCGAGCAGGTGGCCTTTGTGCCGGGGCGACAGTTTCACCCCGGCGGCGGCGGGGCCAACACGCTGCGGCTCAACTTCTCGCACAGTGGCCCGCCACAGATCGCCGAGGGCGTGCGACGCATCGGCGCCGCGCTGCGGGTGCATGCGTAGCGCAAGCAGAAAGTTCATCGCGATGCAGATTGGCGGGTTTGGCTGGGGCGAGTGTCTGATCATCCTGATCGTGCTGGTGCTAGTCGCGGCCTTCTCCTTTCGCACAGGCTACTTCCGGGGCAAGGGCCGCTCATGAGCATCCTCTGCGGCCTCTTGGTGGCCCTGTGTTGGGGCACGGGCGATTTTGTGTTGAGCCGGATCAACCGCGCGGTTGGGGTGCTGCCGACTCTGCTCTACGTGCAGACGGGTGGGCTGATCATGATTAGCCTAGTGATCCTGGCGGGGCGCGATCTGCCGCCGCTTGACCCGTGGCTGTGGCTGCTCGCCATCGGCGTCAATGGCTTCAACCTAGCAGGCACGTTGCTGCTCTATCACGCGCTGGGCGTCGGCACCTTGGCGATTGTCTCGCCGATCATCGCGAGCTTCGCGGCGGTGACGACGGTGCTGGCCCTGGCGTCCGGCGAGCGGCCCACGCCCCTGGCCCTGGGCGGTCTGGCGCTGGTGATGGGCGGCGTGATCGTAGTTGCACGGGCACCGGGGGTGGGCAGCGTCACGCCAGCCCCCGCGCTAGGGCGGGGCGTACTCGCCGCGATTGGCGCAGCCGTCTGCTACGGGATCTTCTTCTGGCTGCTTAGGCCGGTGACCGCCAGTATGGGCATTGCCTGGCCCATCCTGATCGGGCGCGTGATGACGCTTATCGTCGCCGTCGCCGCCCTCGCCCTGCGCCGCAAAGAGCGCCCGCCCCCCCGGCCTTCTTGGCTCTGGGGCGCGGTGGCTCTCGCCACCATCTTCGACACGGTCGGCTTTCTGAGCTATAACTTTGGGATCGGCACGGCTTATGTGAGCGTGGTGACCGCCCTGGCGTCGATCTTTAGTGCCGTGACCGTGCTGCTGGCTTGGGTGTTGCTACGCGAGCGTCTGGTCTCCAGCCAGTGGGCGGGCGTGATCGTGGTGCTGGCTGGTGTGCTGCTGGTGAGCGTATAGCCACAAGATCGTGCAGGTCTACCACGCACAGATCGAAATTTTCACTTCTGGACGGGCTTGTCCGGTCTTCGTGTTCTTCGTGAGCTTCGTGGTAAATAAGGTTATGCGCGGCGCTAGGAAACCATGATGGAGCTTGCCTACACCATCTTTGCCAGCCCCCTCGGGCGCGTGCTGGCGGCAGCCACGGGCGACGGGCTCTGCTTCGTGGGCCTTGGCGCTGACGATGCGACCCTGGAGGCGGCGCTGCGAACAGACTACGCACAGGCGGCGCTACGGCGTGACGACGGGGCGCTCGCCGCTGTGGTGGCGGCGCTGAGCGC
>CAIWXH010000188.1 GCA_903916565.1 uncultured Oscillochloris sp.
CAGGCCGCCACCACCGGCCAGGGCCGTGCCGTTATCGTCATTGTCAAGAGGGTTGGTGTCAGGATCGGGCGCTGGCTCGTAGTTTGTCGGCGTAATGATGTCGCTGGTACGGAAGCCCACCAGCGGTTTGCTGCCAGAGAAGTTACTGGCGGGCACCACCACCAGATAATCGCCCTGGAGCAAGCCGGTAAACGTGTAGTGCCCCGTCGCATCGGTCGTGGTTGTCAGCGCCAGGGTGTCGGTCAGGACATCGTAGCTGTTGTTGCTGTCCGTGTCGTGGTACAGCGAAACATCCACCCCGCCGATGCCAACTTCGGCACCGTCAACCGTGCCACTATTGTTCAGGTCGTTCCAAACGAGGTTGCCCAGTTTCAACAGCCGGTAGAGGCCCGCGTCCCACGTCGGGTCGTTCTGGCCGCTCATCAGGTTGGTCGCCACCGTCGTCGCCGTTGCCGGCACGCCCTCGGGCACGTCGCTGTCGGTCGCGGTCGTCGCGGTCGCGCTATTGCCCTTGGTGAAGGCGTAGCCCGCCGGGCGCATAAACTCGACCTTGTAGAGACCGGGAATGCGGTCGGTGAAGGTGTAGTTGCCGGTGGCGTTGGTGGTCGTCACCACGCTGGTGTCGTCGGTGTTGCCAAAGGTACGGTCGCGCCCTGCGCCAAGCAGGGTCACGGTCACGGTGGGCGTAAAGTCAGGCTCGCCCGCCTCCTGCACACCGTTGCCGTTGATGTCTTCCCAGACATAATCGCCCAGCGCCGCCAGCCGGTAGAGGCCCGCATCCCAGGTCGGGTCATTCTCGCCGCTCACCAACACCGTGACCGCAGTCGCGCCGGTGATCTGGTTGGCGTCACTGTCGTTCAGGTCTGTAGCGCTCACCACCTCGGTCGAGATGATATTGGCATAGGTCAGTGTATACGGGGCCGTCGGCGCAAAGACCACATAGTAGCGCCCTGGAACTAGGTTGGTGAAGCTGTAGGTGCCTGTCGCCAGCGTGGTGGTCGTGCTCAGCGCAGCGGTTCCGCCGTCGCGCCACAGTTCGACCGTGATATTCGCCACGCCCAACTCACCCGCATCCTGCACACCGTTGCCGTTGCTGTCCTCCCAGACCCGGTCGCCCAAACGGGCATATTGGTAGACGCCCATATCCCAGCTTGTGTCGTTCTCGCCCGAGTTCAGAGTCGTCGTAATCGTGCGTAGCGTACTCGAAATAACGTCACTGTCAGTGGTGGAGATCGCCACCGTGGTAGTCAGCGGACTGATCGCGTCGTAGCCCGTCGGCATGGCGAACTGCACCGCGTAGTCGCCGGGGGTCAAGCTACTGAAGGTGTAGACGCCCGTCGCCGACGTGGTGGTCGTGAGGATCGGCGTGTTCGTGCTGTCGTAGAGCTTAACGGTCACGCCGCCAATCCCCGGCTCGCCCGCCTCCTGCACACCATTGGCGTTCCGGTCGTGCCACACGCGGTCGCCGATGCTGGTGGACTGGTAGAGGCCCAGGTCGTACGAACGATCATCCAGCCCCGAGGTCAGCGTGAAGGCCGCCGTCGTCATGCCCGATGCCGCATCCGCATCCGAGTCGAGCAAGTCGCTGCCGCCCTGGTTGATCGGGCTGACGTAGTAGCCAGTCGGGATGGAACTAGCAACAAAGCGCACCCGGTAGTTCGCACCCGGCACCAGCCCGGTGAACAGGTACAGGCCGCTGTTGTCGCTGTAGGTGTAGTCAATCACCACCCCGTTCAAGAGCAGATCGACCCGCACACCGGACACGCCGACCAATTCCCACACAGGGTCATTGATGCCGTTGGGGGTCTTATCGAGCCAGCCGAAGTCGCCGGGGTTCTCCTGGATGCCATTCGCGTTCGCGTCAAGCCAGACCACATCACCGACCGTGGCTGAAGTGAAGAAGCCGACGTCCCAGGTGGGATCATGTTGGCCCGACGCGAGTCTGATGACACCGGTCTGCCCGGTGAGCGGCGAGGCGTCGGAGTCAACCGTATCGTTCGCACCTTTATTCTGCGGCGTGATGGTGTAGCCGGAGCCGGTAGGCGTCTGGAAGATCAGATAGTAGTCGCCAGGAGTCAGGTTGGTGAACGTGTAGTATCCGGTGACATCGGTGGTGGTCGTCAGCGTGTGCGTGATGCCGCCGGGACGCCACAACTCGACGGTGACGGTGGTGGTTGGGACGCTGGTTTCGCCCGCATCCTGCACACCGTTGGTATTATCGTCCACCCAGACGCGGTCGCCCAGGCTGGCTGGGTTGTAGACGCCCATGTCCCAACTCATATCAACGGTACTCGACGGCAGCGTAATCAGCGCGGTGCGCCGGGTGGCCGTATACACATCGCTATCGGTGAGCGTGGTTGCCGCAGCACTGTTACGCGGGCTGACCGCCGTGTAGCCCGCAGGCATGGCGAACTGCACATAATAGCCGCCGGGGCTTAGGTTGGTGAAGCTGTAGAAGCCCGTCGCCGACGTGGTCGTGGTGAGGATCGGCGTGCTGCTGCTGTTGAGGAGCTCGACCGCGACCCCGGCGATCCCCGGCTCGCCGCCGTCCTGCACACCGTTAGCGTTCGTGTCCTCCCAGACCCGGTCGCCCAGGCTGGAGGTCTGGTACAAGCCAATGTCCCAACTCGGGTCATTTTCGCCAGGGTCGAGCGTCGTGGTGATCGTACGCAGCGTGGTCGAGAGAACGTCGCTGTCAAGTTTGTCGCTGGCAAGCGTATTGCCACCAACATCCTGCGGGCTAAGCACATAGGTCGGCGGCAGGATGAAGCCCAGCGCGTAGTCGCCGGGGATCAGATTGGTGAAGCCGTAGATGCCAGTCGCATCGCTGACCGTGCTGTTGATGCTGGCACCGGTGCTGTCGTAGAGTACCACCTGGATACCGGGCGCACCGGGTTCGCCCGTGTCCTGGACACCATTGGCGTTCAGGTCGAGCCAGGAGCGATCACCGATACTGGCGGTGGGATAGATGCCGAAGTCCCAGGTCTGATCGTACTCGCCCGCGCTAAGCGTCGTGGTGATCGTCTGGAACGAGGCCAGGCTGGGGTCAGAGTCGCTGGCATCGTCGGCACCTGCGTCGCGCAGGCTGGTGCGATAGCCCGTCGGCAGGCTAAACTCAAGGTAGTAGTCGGCAGGAATCAGGCCCGTGAGGCTGTAGTAGCCGCTGGCGTTGGTGGTGGTGCTGGCGACTGGCTGGTTGCCGCCCGGTTCGTAGAGCCGCACGGCGACGCCGCTCACCCCAACTTCACTGCCGTCCTGAAGGCCGTTACGGTTGAAGTCATTCCACACCCGGTCGCCAATGCTGGCAAACGTGTAGACACCCATGTCCCAGCTCGGGTCGTTCTCGCCAGGGGCCAGGGTCGTGACCGCCGTGCGCCGGGTGACGACATCGGCGTCACTGTCGCGGGTATCATCGGCGATGACATTCTGTAGGGTGGGCGCATAACCGGCGGGCGGCGGCCCAAAGACGACGTAGTAGTCGCCGGGTGGCAAATTAGTGAAGCTGTACAGCCCATCGGTGCCAGTGAGCGTCGCCGTCGTCGTTGTGAGCTCCAGCGTACCGTCGGCACGGTAAAGTTCGACCGCAATCCCGTTGAGTCCAGGCTCGCCCGCATCCTGCACCCCATCGCGGTTCAGGTCGTCCCAGACGCGGTCGCCCAGGCTCGCTGGCTCCGCGACCAGACCCGCGTCCCAATTCAGGTCGATCTGGTTGGTCGTGATCGTAATCGGCACCGTGGTGCCAGTGGTCTGGTCAGGGTCAGAGTTAAGCGTGTCGGTACCCGTAACGACGGTGGTAAAGCTGTGACTGGCAGGCAGGTTGCTGAAGCGCACCTGGTACGTGCCAGAGATCAGTTCGCTGAAACCGTAGGTGCCGAGGCTATCGGTGGTGGTGGTCAGGATCGCGGTGCCAAGCGCATTCAGCAACTCAACCGTAACGCCGGACACGGGCGGCTCGCCAGCATCTTGCAGGCCATCATTGTTGCTGTCGAACCAGACATAGTTCCCCAGCGAGGCGCCGCCAATCAGCCCAAAGTCAAGCGTCTGGTTCCCGTCGGCACCGTCGCCATCATTGGTCGGCTCGGTGCCGCTGTTCAGCGTGATCGCCTGACTGGCGATCATCGTGGCGCCCATGTCGCCGTTGTCGTCGTTGTTGCGATTATTGTCAGGATCAGGCGTCGGCTCGTTGCCGGTACTCGTCCGCAGCCCAACCAGCGCCCCGTTAGGCGCAAAGTTGCGCGGGTCAAGCGCGACAATGTAGTCGCCAGCCGCGAGCTTGGCGAACTCGTACCAGCCCGGCTGCCCAAGCCGGTTAGCGGTCGTGGTGCTGCCAAGGTTCTCGCCAGGGTCAGCCAGATTATTGCCATTCGCGTCACGATACAGGTTCAGGCGCACCCCGTTGAGGCCATACTCGCCAGCCGCCGGGTCGTAGCGCCCATTGTTGTTCAGGTCGCGCCAGACCAAGTTGCCCAGACGCAGCACCCCGGTAGGCGCGATCAGGCCAGCGTCGCGGGTCGTGTCAAACGTGTTCGCCGTCAGCGTGAAGGGTGCGGTCTTGCCCGTTGTCGTGATGGCGTCCGAGTCAAGCGTGTTGTCGGTGCCCGTAACGGCGGTGGTGAAGCTGAAGCCGCTGGGTTTGGCAAATTCGACGTAGTACGAGGTGCTGGGCGTCAGCCCATCAAACACATAATAGCCAGGCTGACCAAGCGGATCATTCGCCGTAACCGTGGTCGCAACCAGCGAGCCGCCGGCGGCGAGATGCAGGGTCACGGTCACCCCGTTGACCCCAGCGCTGGCCGGTTCGTCCTGTAGCCCGTTCTGGTTCTGGTCAACCCAGACATAGTTCCCGACCGCCGTACTGGCGCGCAGACCAGCGTCCCAGGTCAGGTCAAGCTCGCCCGAGATCAGCGTAGTGACGGGGGTGAGGTGGGTGATTAGGTCAACATCGGAGTCGAGCGTGTTATCGGTGCCAACGCGGGGCGTCACCAAGCTGTAGCCGGGGGGCGGCGTAAAGCGGGCGTAGTAGTCGCCAGGGGGCACCAGCCCTGGGTGCGAGAAGAGGTAGTAGCCGGGGCTACCATTGTTATGCGGCCCGCTGATCGTCTCGTCAACAAAGGTGTCGCCCGCGCTTGGCCCAGTGATGCCGTCGCTATCGCGGAAGAACTCGACCCGCGCACCGTTGATCCCCGGCTCGCCAGCATCCTGAAGATTGTTGTTGTTCTGATCCAACCAAACAAAGTTGCCATACGCGGGCGGGTCGCTCGGTGAACTGGCGCCATGGCGCTCGATGCCGACACGGGGCGGCTCGGCGGCGAGCAGATAAGCGTTCGTGCCGACCTCGCGGGCGCGGTAGGCAAACGAGTTCCAGGCAATCTCGTGGGCGACCCCGTCATAGGGGGCGCGCATCTGCACGCCGACCGTCACCGCCTCGTCAGGGCTAAGCACCAGGCCACCAAAGTCAATCTTGAACGCCTGCACCGTCGTGATGTCGGCGGGCGGGCTGGTGGCCCAGCCCGCAGGCACGCAACCGGGTGAGTCGGGGGTAATGCCCAAGTCAGGCTCGCGGCACGGGTTGCGCTGCGTGCTGTAGTAGACCGTCGAGCCGGACGGGCCAATGATCGGAGTGACCAAGAAGGGCCGCCACTGTGACCCACGCACCTGGTCGAAGCGAATAACACCCGTGTCGGAGATAGTGCCGCTGGCCTCAACCCAGGGCAGAATATCAACCAGCACCAGCTCCTTAACCGGGATGGTACCGGTATTGGTAATCGTCAGCGTATAGTCGGCACGGCCACCAGGGACGGTCAGCCCAGTGTTGGGGTCATTCGTCCAGACCGTGTCAAGCTGCCCCTTAACCAGCTTGAGCGAGGCGGTCTTAGCCGCCTGGGTCAGCGACACGCTCGAGATCGACGAACTACAGATCTGCTCCTGGGTGTTGCCGTCATTATCAAAGTCGTACGTGTCGGTGCTGGTACTCGGACAATTGGTCAGCAAAATATCGTCGGGGAGATTGGACCAGCCCGCAAGATACGCCGTATTGGCAATCTGGCCCGCGACGGTGAAGGGCGAAATCCGGGCGCGGAACTGCACCTGAAACTCTTTGCCGGGGGCCAGATTATAGTTGGGCCAGCTCCAGCGCAGCAGCAAACGCCCGGTGCCCTTGTAGTCTGGGACAAGCTCAAACACCGCAGCGGGGGCACCGGCGGGCATCCCCACGACCGTCTGGCTGCCAGCCACATAGAGCAGTTCGGGCACCAGCAGATCGACAATTTGCGGACTAGATAGGACGGTCGTCACCGTCAAACCGGTAGTCTCACTCACAACCACACTATTGCTCAGGGTCAGCGTGTAGGTAATCGCATCGCCCGCGTAGACAATCGCCGGTGCGACCGCCTTGTCCATGCTCGGTCGTGCCCCTGGGAGTTCCACGACCACGCGGGTGCGGACCGTGCTGGTATCAAGGATCGGTTGGCTGTTGAAGGTGTAGCGCGAGTCGGCCTGGTTGACGATGATCTGATTGATTGGCGTGCTGGTGACTTTGGCCTCAAAGCCATTGCCGCTGCCGGTCGTCTGCCAGCCGTAGGGCAGCGGGGCACCGTACGTCCAGCGCAGCGCAGTGATGCGCGCGCCGCCAAGGCTAGGCGCAGTAGCACAACCGCCACCAGTAGCAGTGACATTCACACATGCGGCAGCGGTGAAGGGCACACCTAGCGTCTGCCATGTCGGGGTTATGTCAGTCGTGTACTCGATGGTCAGGGGCAGGGTCGCGGCCAGATTATGGGCGGCGGCAAAGATTCGACTGACCTGCAGCTCGGCGGGAATCTGATCCTCAACACTCAGGTCGGTCAGCGCGGTGGTGCCGGTATTGCGCTGCATAAAGTTGTAGCGCACCGTATCGTCAACCTGCGCCCGCGTCGGGCCGCTCTTGTTGAAACCGAGGCCCGGTGTGGGCGGCTGAATCAGCCGAATGTCGCTCGCCGTCAGGTTCAGCACCGTCCCGCCAAGCACGGTGGCGGTGGCAACCAGATCGTTCCGCACCTGATCGCCGATATTGAAGAGCGCAGCGGTGAACATGATCGTGACGTTGTGCGTGACGCAGGACTCCCCGGCGCTGACCAGAATGCTGTCAGCAGGCCAGGTGATCGTATGCGTGCCAGCGTTATAGGTACCCCCGTCCGTTGCCGTGATGAAACTGCTGCCCGCAGGCAACGTGTCGGTCATCACCAGCGTGGGCATATCCAGAGCGCCGCTGCTCGCATTGGGCACGCAGACCTCAACCTGATAGACCGTGGGCAGATCCAGCACGCCGCCAGAGACAAAGCGCTTGTCGGCGCGGGCGCGTGGCGTGGACAGGGCGGTAAGCGGCAGTTGGTTCGAGACAGCGGGCGCAGCATTGCTGCCGCTAATTTCAGCGCGCACCAGCGCGACCGTACCATCGGGGGTGCTACCGGACTTGAAGCGCACGCGCAACTCAAAGGTGCCAGTGCTGCCAGCGGCAATCTCTGCGGTAAAGGCCCAACTGGCAGTGAAGGTACTCGTGATGTAGCTAGTGGTCGCGCCTACGCCAATCAGTTGAACATCGGCAGCAGCGCGCGCCAACTCGGGCGGGATCACGCTGGTGATCACCACGTCCCGACAAGGGGTGTTGGTAATACTAGAGCAACTGTAGTTCACCTTCACCACCGCCCAGTCGCCACTGTTGACCACCGGGAAGTCTGTGCGGAGCGTAATGCCAAGCGCCGCCGAAGCGGCGAGGGCAGGCTGCACCGGCGCGACGGCCAAAACGACCGTCAGGAGCGTCAGCAGAATGCGCGATAAGCCAGCGAACATGCGAACGAGTTGGCGGTAGATGTTGCAGCACTGCATAACGGTTCCCATCTACGAAAAAGGCGAAACTCTGTTGATTGGATACACCCCCGAGACGTTGTCGTACCATAATACTTGATATGCCTCTTGGGGGATAGGGGGGGGGATAGTACTATAGGGCTATGCCGTTACACACATCTTACCACTGTGCTTGGTACGGCGCGCACGCGGTATAATACGTTCAGCGTTTGGGGCTGTGCAGCGCGGTACAATCACATGAAAGGCGTCCATCAGCCAGCAGGCGCAGCACACCCCTTGTCAAGATCAAAATAGTCTGAGTATTAGATCCATCCGATAGAAAGGTTCGCACCGTGAGCGAAGGCGTCTACGACGTGGTGATCATCGGCTCGGGGCCAGGGGGCTACGTAGCCGCGATCCGTGCGGGGCAGCTAGGGTTGAGAACCGCCATCGTCGAGACCGGGGCGCTAGGCGGCGTCTGCCTCAACGTCGGCTGCATTCCCACCAAGGCGCTGCTGCACAGCGCCGACCTGCTCGACGAGGTGAAAGAGAGCAAGCGCTTCGGTGTGCATGTTGAAGGGGTTAGCTTCGACCTAGCCGGGGCGCTGAAGCATAAGGACGCAGTAGTCAAGGCCAGCACCGACGGCGTCAGCTTCCTGCTGAAAAAGAACAAGGTCGAGGTGGTGCAGGGCTGGGGCATCCTCGCGGGCCGTGGTCAAGTTCACGTCACGCTCAGCGCGGGCGGCGAGCGCACCTTGGCCGCCAAGCAGATCATCGTCGCCACGGGCGCGCAGCCGCGTCCCTTCCCCGGTGTGCCCTTCGACCACGCCCGCGTGCTGTCGTCTACCGACGCGCTCAAGCTGACGGCAGTGCCGAAAAGCTTCTTGTCCATCGGCGCGGGGGCCATCGGCGTCGAGTTCGCCTCGATGTTGCGCGCCTTTGGCGCCGAGGCGACCGTGGTCGAGGCGCTGCCCCGCATCGTCCCTAACGAGGACGACGAGGTTTCCGCCGAGCTAGAGAAAGCCTTTAAGCGCCGGGGCATCAAGACCATGGCTGGCGCAAAGGTCGAGGGGATCGCCGTAAGCGACGAGCAGGTCGTGGTCAGCGTGATTAGCGCCGACGGCAAGCCCGTGCAGATCACCGTCGCGCAACTCCTCGTCGCCATCGGTATCCTCCCAAACACCAAGGCCATCGGCCTTGAGGGCGCGGGCGTCACGCTCAACCCCAAGGGCTTTATTGAAACCGATGCCCACATGCGCGCCACCGACGGGGTCTACGCCATCGGCGACTGCGTGGCCGCCGCGCCCTGGCTCGCCCACAAAGCCAGCGCCGAGGGCATTCTGGCTGTCGAACACATCGCTGGCCTGCACGTGACGCCAATCAACTATGGGAAGATCGCCGCCTGCACCTACTGTAGCCCCGAGATCGCCAGCGTCGGTCTGACCGAGGCGAAGGCCAAGGCGCAAGGCTACGCCGTGAAGGTCGGCAAGTTCCCCTTTTCGGCCAACGGCAAGGCCCGCGTGCTGGGGCAGAACCGCTTCGGCTTCATCAAGCTGGTGGCCGACAAACAGTATGACGAGATCCTCGGCGTGCATATGATCGGCCCGCATGTCACCGAAATGATCAGCGAGGCTGGCATCGCCCTGAGCCACGAGGCCACCGGCGAGAGTCTGCTCGGCACCATCCACGCCCACCCCACGCTCTACGAGGCCATCGGCGAAGCGGCCCACGCCCTGGTTCACGGCGCGGCGATTCATATCTGAGGCTCGCCCTCCCTCCTCCCAGGGCCACGTCAACGTCTGATGACCGCGCCAGCCCTCACCCCCCTGCCCCCTCTCCCTGAGCGGGAGAGGGGGAGTCGAACGCATCGTACTGCGGAATCTCCCCTCTCCCCGTGAGGGAGAGGGGCCGGGGGTGAGGGCTGGGTGCAGCAACACTCAACGCGGCCCCATCAGGGGTAACATCCGTACACAGCCTGGAGCAGCGATGGGGCTTTCAGTAGCGATTATCGCCCGCGACGAGGAGCGACATCTCGGGGGCTGTCTGGCAAGCGTGGCGGGCCTAGCCGACGAGACGCTCGTGCTGCTCGACAGCCGCACCACCGACGGCAGCGCCGCCGTCGCCGCCAGCCACGGTGCCACCGTGGTCAGCGCGCTGTGGCGCGGCTTCCCGGCGCAGCGCAACCGCGCCCTGGCCCTGTGCCGCCACCCGTGGGTACTCTTCCTCGACGCCGACGAGCGCGTCACCCCCGCGTTAGCCATCGAGATTCGGGCGCTGCTGGCGACCACACCCGCCGCCGTCGGCTACTGGCTCCCGCGCCACAACCTCTTCTTTGGGCAAGCCTTGCGCGGCGGGGGCTGGTACCCCGACCCGCAGTTGCGCCTGCTGCGCCGCGATGCCGCCCGCTACGACGAGGCGCGTCTGGTTCACGAGTACGCCGAGTTGGGCGGCGCGACCGCCACACTCCACGGCCACCTGCTGCACCACAACATCGACGCGCTTGGCGAATTGTGGGCCAAGCAAAGCGCCTACGCCCTGGCGGAGGCGCGCACGCTCTACTTTGAGGGCCGAAGAGCGCGCTGGCGCAACCTCGTCGGCGCACCTGCCCGCGAGTTTTGGCGGCGCTATGTGCGGCTCGGCGGCTGGCGCGACGGTGCCCTCGGCCTCTTCCTCTGCGCCACTATGGCCTGGTTCGAGGTGGTGAAGTTCACGTTTCTCTACGCCATCGCGTCAGCGCCACGCGCTGGGGATAGGGGGACACGGCGACACGGGGACACGTAGCACAACTTTTGAGGCGAACCGTACGGGCGAGCCATGGCTGCGCCCCAACGCCGGACGAAATCTTCTGGTGGATATGCTGGCTTCGACAAGCTCAGCCAGCGCCCGTTCGCTGAGCTTGTCGAAGCGAACCGCCTGTTGTCGGACACATGCCAGAAGATTTCGTTGCAGATCAGAACCTTCCCGCGAGCCACTGGGCCACCCGCGCCGCCGCCCGCTCCCAGCGCGTGTCGAGCATGACATCGTGCGCCAAGTCGGACAGCACATCCAGTTCCGCGTGCCACGCCCGCGCCGTGGCCGTCACCTCAGCCAGCGTGAACACACGATCCGCTGCGGCGGCGAGTACCAGCATCGGCGTGCCAGACTGGGGCCGGGGTAAGCGCAGGCCGCTGGTCTCGATTGCCACACGCAGGGACTCTGACTGCATGCGGGCGGCGTGACGGGCCAGATCCTCGGCGGGAAGATCGAGCGAGAAGAAGCCCGCGCTGACCAGCGCGGGCGTGCCGACCATGTGTCACACGCTCAAGCCCCGGCATAAGCAGCACCTTGCCCGCGCCCAGCTCGCGCTGATCCAGCGCAATCGCCGCCTGCGTTTCGGCCAGCGGGAAGCAGGCCCGCACACTGGGCGGCACCTCGGCGGCGAAGCGCTGGATCAGCGCAATCGCCCGCAGGCGCTGGAGATAGTTCTGCGGTGCCAGCCAGTCCAGCGCATTGAAACCCTCGACCCGCAGCCCGGCGAAGATCAGCGGAATTGGCGGCACCTGGCACGCTTCAGCGGCGAGCGCCCCGTACACTAGCAGGCGTGAACGGGGCGGCAGCGCGTGTACCAGGCGCTCCGTCAGCGTCCCGCCAACAGCATCTAAGGCAATCGTCGCGTTCAAGCGGTGACACAATTCGTGCAGGTGCGCGTCGAAATCGGGCGCACTGCTATTCAGAACAATACTCGGCACCCTCGTCACGGCGTGCTGCACCGCCTGCACCAACTGTGGGCGGGCGACGAGATCGGCGCGCAGACGCGGCGGCGTCAGCTTGGTTTGTGGTAGCCAGCCGACAAGCTCCGGGATAGTCATAGGCAAATGTCTTTTTGGTGCGATTGTAAGACAAGGTGGGGAGGCTGGGGCTTGGGACAAGGCCGCTTCGGTCGAACAACGTGGGGCTTCGCCTCAGCTATCCATACGGCACAACCGCACACCACCACGATGAACATGGCCGACTGCGGCGGATTATCTCGGCTCTCGGCTCTCGGCTCTCGGCTCTCGGCTCTCGGCTCTCGGCTACGGATGACTGACACGCACATCAACCACCCGCTCGACAATCGGCGTGATCAGGCTGCGTACCTCGTCGGGGGTCAAGCCAGCGACCTTGAAGGTGACCATACTGTGACCCACCGACTCGCCGGCAAACGTGCCAAGGGCCAGAATGTTGCCGCCAGCGCCAGCAAGCGCCCCCGTGAGCTTAGCCAATTGACCAGGCTCGTCGAGCATACGAATCTCGCAGCGCACGCCGGTATCGCGGGCACCCATCAGCTCAAGCAAAATCTTGAACAGGTCGGTCTCGGTGATAATCCCGATGACCTCGCCGCCGCGCACGACGGGCAGCCCACCGATCCGCTGGTCAGCCATCATGCGGGCCGCCTCCTCGATGGGCGTCTCCTCCGTGACGGTGAGCACCGTGTGGGTCATAATCCGCTCGACCTTCAGCTTGCTCAACAGGTAGTTCAGCTCCCACATGCTGAGGCTGGTCGCATTCGACGGCGAGGCGTTAAGCAGGTCTTTCATCGAGACGATGCCGACCAGCTTGCCGTGCGCGACCACGGGGGTGCGCCGGATATGCTCGGTACGCATCAGATGGAGCGCATCGTTGACCGGTGTCTCGGGGGTGAGGCTGATCACCGGGCGGTTCATACGTTCACCGACGAACATGGCTACCTCCTTGTAGGCCATTGTGCAGGAAAACGGGGACGGGCCTCAAGCGCCAACACACTCGTACTATAGCACAGCCCAACAAAAGGCAATGTACATACGCCACAACCGGCGGGATCGACTTGCGCCCCGTGTATAATGGCCCGAGCGCAGTCTTGGCGGCGGCGAGGCCATCGCATTAGGCATTGAGGCACTCTAACCATGACCAACCCCTCGTCTCGGAAGTCGCTCACACGGTACGCATGGCTCTCTATCGCGGCGGCCATTGCGACCATCGGGCTGAAGTCCGGGGCGTATATGCTCACCGGCTCCGTTGGCCTGCTCTCCGACGCCCTTGAGTCGGTGGTCAATCTGGTGGCGGCCATCGTCGCCCTGGGCATCCTGACCATCGCCGCCCGCCCGCCCGATGATGAGCACGCCTACGGACACGGGAAGGCCGAGTACTTCTCAAGCGGCGTCGAGGGCGGCCTGATTCTGATTGCGGCGGCCAGCATTATCTACACCGCCGTCCAACGCCTGATCGCCCCGCAGCCCATCGAGCAGATCGGCCTCGGCCTCACGATCTCGGTGGGTGCCTCGGCGATCAACTTCATAGTCGCACGCATCCTCCTGCGGGCCGGTCAGCTCAATCACTCGATCACACTTGAGGCTGACGCACACCACCTGATGACCGACGTGTGGACTTCGGTTGGCGTGGTGGGCGGCATTGGCGCAGTGGCCCTCACGGGCTGGGATCGGCTCGACCCGATCATTGCGATGATCGTCGCCGCCAACATCGTCTGGTCTGGGGTGCGCCTGCTCCAGCGCTCGGCCCTTGGCCTGCTCGACACGGCCCTCTCTGCCGAAGATCGTGCGCTGGTGGTCGCCATTCTCACCAAGTACAGCGAGCGCGAGGGCATTCAGTACCACGCCTTACGCACCAGGGAAGCCGCCGCACGGCGCTTCGTCTCGGTTCACATCCTCGTGCCCGGCGCGTGGACAGTCGCCCACGGGCATACGCTGCTCGAACGCATCGAGTCTGATGTGCGCGAAGCGCTGCCCGGCACCTCGGTCTTCACCCACCTGGAACCCATCGAGGACCCGGCCTCATTCGAGGATCAGAATCTCGACCGCGCCGCCGCATAGCACAGCGTTCTGGCCGTTCCTGTAGGGTTGCGCGGTGATTTCCATAAAGCACGGAACGCAGCCGCACGCGGTTCGGCCTTCGTGCGCTTCGTGCGCTTCGTGGTGAAAAATCTGCCGCGCATTTTCGCCGACGTGTCCTAGGGTGCGGTGTAACGCGCTGCATTAGAATGCGCCTATGAGCTTTGCGCCACTCGACCCCGCCAGCATCGCCGCCGGGCTGGAGCTACGGGCGACCCCGCCCACCATTCGCTGCCACACCACCGTCAGCTCGACCATGGATCTGGCACGCGAATTGCTTAGAACCCTTGATGACCGCCAGTTGCCTGCCCTCGTGGTCGCCGACGAGCAGACCGCCGGACGCGGGCGGATGGGTCGTCTCTGGATCGCGCCACCAGGCTCGGCGCTGCTGATGTCGCTCGCAATCAGACCAACGTGGCTCCCCCCAGAACAGGGTGTCGCCCTGGTCTGGATGACCGCCGTAGCCCTCTGCGAAGCCGTCGAAACGATAACGCCGCTGCGCCCTGGCCTGAAGTGGCCCAACGATCTGCTCGTGGCGCCGGTGCGGAGCGCTCATGTTGCAACGAAGCGTGCGGCCCAGGTGCCGGATGCGCCGACGCCACCGGCGGCGCCCCATCGCGATCCGGGGGCCACGCCGCACGAGTCGGCGTGGGCGAAGGCCGCCGGTATTCTGCTGGAGGTAACCAGCGGCACCGCTGGCATCGAGTGGGCCATCCTCGGCTGCGGCATTAATCTCAGCGCGTCGCCCCCCGCCGAGGCGACCAGTTACCCCACGACCAATCTTGCCGCAGCCGTGGGCGTGCCGGTGTCGCGCCTCGCACTGCTCCAAGCCCTGCTGTTGCGGATTGACCTCTGGCAACGGCGTCTGCGGGCGGGCGAGCGCGATGCACTCTTCGCAGCTTGGCGGGCGCGGCTCCTGACCATTGGACGGCAGGTGCGGGTCACGACGCCCCACGGGCTAATCGAAGGGTTGGCTGTAGACGTTGACCGCAACGGTGGCCTGCTCGTGCGCGACCCCACCGGCACACTCCACACCATCACAACGGGCGATGTCGGGCTGGTACCGTAGGCGCTCAGACGCCGCTCACGCTAATCTCACCAGCCCCACCGTAGCCGTTGCGTAATCTATGGTATAGTAGATTCGCTTAACCCCGTACCTTAGAGTTAGAGGCTCACGGCTCAAGCGCGTGGGTTTCCACACCTGAAGAACGTTTCTATGAGGAGGTATGCCGCTTTTTTCTAGGCGCCTCATACTTGGCGCAATACTTATACTCAGCCTGATTGTGGCGGCCACGATGCTGCGTCTCGCCCTCGAATGGCGGCAGGCATTGGCAAATATCGACTCGATGATCGTGACCCCCGCCGCTATCGACCTACCCGCTGAACCATCCACCGCCGCCGAAAGCCTGCCTATCGGCGCTTCCGCGCCTGACCAAGTGCCCGCGCCACTGCCGCGACCCGGTACGCAGCCCAGCACCGCAGGCGCACCGACCCTCAGCCAGGCCAGTTTGAATATCCTGCTCTTAGGCACCGACGCCCGCCCCGGCGACGACATCACGCGCACCGATGCCATGGTACTCATACGCATCGAGCGCGACAGCGGTCGCGTGAGTATGCTCTCGATCCCGCGTGACCTATGGGTTAGCTACCCGACTGGCGGTGAAGGCCGTGTGAACGCGGCCTACCCGCTCGGTGAAAAGCGCTTCGGCCCCGGCGGCGGCGCCGCCCTTGCCAAGTCAACCGTTGGTCGGCTGGTTGGTATCAAAGTAGATAACTTCATGCTGCTCAACTTCCAGGGCTTCCAGACCCTGATCGACCAGCTCGGCGGCATCACCGTAAACGTGCCCGAGGCGATCTACGACCCGGCCTACCCGACCGCCGATTACAGCACGATTGAAGTTCGCTTCAGCCCTGGTATCCAGACCTTCACCGGAGAGCAGGCGCTGGTTTACGCTCGTACCCGCCACGCCGACAACGACTTTGGACGCAACCAGCGCCAGCAGCTCGTACTCATGGCGATCTTTAACCGCATCCGCGAGCGCGGGCTGCTCCAGCAACTCACCAGCCTCGACGATTATACCGGCGCGATGCGTGGCTACGTGCAGACCGACTTGGCCCGCTCACGGATGCTTGAAGTCGCCAACTTTGCCCGCGCCATCAGCCCCGAAGATGTGCTGCGCTACGCCATCGACTCCAACGCCATTGTTACGCTGCCCGCCCCCGCCACCTTCGCCGCCGAGCCTACCGCCCTCAAACGGATCGTGCGCCAGTTCACCGGCGCCGCCGTCTCGACCGCTGGCGGGAAATAGCGCCAGCCCCGCAGGGCTGGCCCGCCCGCTCAAACGCCCCCGCTCGATGAGACGCCCCGCCGGGGCGTCTTTACTACGACTAACTATGCGCCAGCCTGCCCCCAACCCTTCCAGTGAGGCCCCGCCCGCGCTGCGCGGGGTCGCCGCCGCCGCCCTGCTCATCGCCGTTGGCAACATCGCCAGCCGCCTGCTCGGGCTGGTGCGCGAGCCAATCATCGCCTTCTTCTTTGGGCGCGGCGTCGCGGTAGATGCCTTTCAAATCGCCTGGACGGTGCCCAGCACCGTGTATGACATGCTCATCGCCGGGGCAGTTAGCGCTGCCCTGGTGCCGGTCTTCTCGGAGTACGCCGAGGGCGACCGCGACGAGTTCTGGCTGGTGGTCTCGGGGGTACTCACCATCGCCCTGGCTGCGCTGACCGCGCTGACCGCCCTCGCCATCTGGCAAGCGCCCTTGCTCGTCGCCGCCCTCACCCGCCCCGAACAGGGCGAACTGCGCGCCATGGCGACGCCCCTGGTGCGCCTGCTAATGCCCGCCGTGCTGCTGATGGGCATCTCGGGCCTAGCCACGGCGGTCTTGCACGCCCAACGGCGCTTTCTGCTGCCCGCCTTCACGATGGTCACCTTCAACGCGGGCATGATCCTCGGCATTGTGCTGTTGCACGAGCGCATGGGCGTCAACAGTTTAGCCGCCGGGGCGCTGATCGGCGCCTTGGGCCAAGTGGCCTTGCAACTGCCAGGGCTGCGCGGCGCCCGCGTGCGCCCCGGCCTGCGCCGTGGACACCCGGCGGTGCGCCGCATCATGCGCCTGTACGGGCCAGTCGCCCTCGGCATCGGCTTCTCGATTGGCGGCACCATGATCGACCGCTGGCTCGCCTCGGGCTACGAGGCCGCGCTCGGCACGATGCGCTACGCGACCACGCTCATTCAGTTCCCCCTGGGACTGGTGGCCTCGGCGGTTGCGCTCGCGGTGCTGCCCACGCTCTCGCGCCAAAGTGCCGCCGCCGACGAGGCCAGCTTCCGCGCCACGCTGGCGATGGGCCTAAAGGTGGTGCTGCTGCTGATTTTGCCCGCGACAGCGGGGCTGCTGGCGCTCTCCGGGCCGCTCACCGAGCTGCTCTTCGAGCGCGGCGCCTTCACGGCCCAAGATACCGCCGCCACCGCGCTGGCGCTGCTCTTCTACCTGCCGGGGCTGCCAGCGGCGGCGATTGACCAAGTGCTGATCTTCGCCTTCTACGCCCGCAAAAACACCCTGACGCCCAATCTTATCCAGGGGGCCGCCATCGGCTGCTATCTGCTGACGGCGCTGCCGCTGCTCTGGCTGACCCGCCTGGGCTTTCTAGCGCTCGTGCTGGGCAATTCGGCCCAGTGGATCGGCCACGCGCTTATCACCTACATGCTGCTTGCGCGGGCCGTATCGCTGCGCGGGCTACACCTCGGCGAAGCGACCGCCAAGGGGCTGGTGGCCTCGGCGCTGATGGCCGCCACCGTGTTCGCCATCGTCACCCTTGGCGCTGGGCTGCCCACCCTGCTCCGCGTCGTCCTAGCCGGTGGCGTCGGGGCCACGCTCTACCTTGGCCTCTGTGCCGCGCTGCGGGTCGAGGCGCTGGGCTTTTTCTTGGGGGCGGTGCGGGCGCGGCTGCGCTAAACCATGGCGGTTGCAAAGTCGCCTTTTACCCCTCACCCCCGGCCCCACACCCTCAAGGGGAGAGGGGAGATTCGGCATCAGGAAGCGTTCGACTCCCCCTCTCCCGCTCAGGGAGAGGGGGCTGGGGGGTGAGGGCTGGCGCGGCAACCGGACTTTGCAACCACCATGTGCGCTAAACCGGCTTCATTGACGCCACCGCGTCATAGTGCCATAATGACCAGCGGCGGGGTTGATCACAGCAGACACGAGCGGCAGATGCGCGCCTACCTCGACATCGAGACGACGTTTAGTGGCGGCATCAGCGTGATCGGCATTTACCGCCCTGACGTGGGCACGATCCAGCTTGTTGGTGGCGGCGTGAATGACCTGCGCCTCTACGCGAGCCTCGATGGCGTCAGCACCCTCGTGACCTTCAACGGTAGCAGCTTCGACCTCCCCGTCATTCGCAAGCGCCTCCGCGCCGACTTGAAGGCCGAGTACGCGCACCGTGACCTGCTCTACGTCTGCCGCAAACGCGGGCTGCGCGGCGGCCTCAAGGTTGTCGAGCAGATCCTCGGCATCGCCCGTGAGACGAAGGGCATCTCGGGGTGGGATGCGCCGCGCCTCTGGCAGCGCTTCACAACCTATAATGACCGGCCCGCCCTCGCGACGCTCCTCGCCTACAATTACGAAGATGTGGTCAACCTGGCGCTCCTTGAGGCCATGCTCGACGGCGCTGACGCCCACGAGCCGCTTCCTCGGGTTCAGGTGCTGATGGAATAGCTCCCTCTGATGCAGAAGAAAGTCCTCGACGGACGCTACGAGCTTGAGCGCAAAGTGGGCGAGGGCGGCATGGCCCGCATCTATCTCGCCCGCGACCTGCGGCTCAATCGGCGCGTCGCCGTCAAGATTCCCCACCTCCACTTCCTTGGCGAACCCGACTTCTTGGAGCGCTTCCGCCACGAGGCCCAGGCCGCCGCGATGCTGGCCCACCCCAATATTGTCGATGTCTATGATGTCGGCCAAGACGGCGATGTCCATTACATCGTGATGGAATATGTCGAGGGTACCGACCTCAAGACGCTGATCAACCGGGAGGCGCCCCTCGCCATCGACCGGGCCGTCGGCCTCGCCGAGCAGATCGCCCGTGGGCTACAGGCCGCCCACCGGGCCGGGATGGTTCACCGCGACATCAAACCCCAGAACGTCATCGTCACCCCCGACGGCCAGGCGCGCATCACCGACTTCGGCGTCTCCAAAAGCCACCTCTCCACCGCACTCACCGAAACCGGCGTCTCGTTTGGCACGGTAGACTATCTCTCGCCCGAGCAGGCCCAGGGTCGCCCTGCCACCCCGCAGTCGGATGTCTACGCCTTGGGCGTGGTGCTTTACGAGCTGCTCACGGGCAAACTGCCCTTCGTTGGCGACAGCGCCGTGGCGGTCGCCATGAAGCATGTCACCGAACCACCGCCCGCGCCGCGACGGCTCAACCCGAACGTCCCCCCCGGCCTTGAAGCGCTTGTCCTACGCGCCCTGGCGAAAGAGCCGGCCCAGCGCCCGTCCAGCGCCCAGGAGTTCGCCCAACTGCTGGACACCTACGGCCAGCTCGCGACCCAAGGCACCGTCGTCAACCAAGTCATTGGGCGCACCCCGCCGCCACCCCCGCCGCCGCCAGCTCGTGCGGGCGGCAGCAATGGCTCAACTGGTCGCGTGTCCATCCCGCCCCACCGCACGACCCCCACACAGGCCCCGCGCCAGGATGGGCTAGGCTGCGGCGTCTTCCTGGTCGGGATGCTCGTCCTTGCCGGTGTCCTCGGCTTGGTCTATCTGCTTGGCACTGGTGCCTTCGGGCAAGTCTTCGCCGGGTTCGGCGGCGGCGGCGGCAGCAGCAGCCCCATTGAGCGCCCCACCGCGACATTTGAACTTGGCGCACCTACGGCCAGCCCCGCGCTCCAGGTGCCGGTGCCCAACCTTGCGGGCCTCACCGCCGAGGCTGCTGCGACGGCTCTTCAGCAGCTTCAGCTCATCCCAGTGCGCCAGGATGCCAACGACTCCCTGACACCCATCGGCCAAGTGATCAGCCAGACGCTTGCGCCAGGCACGCTGCTTACCCCGAGCCAGCCCGTCACCTACACGGTCAGCATGGGGCCACTGCTGGTCGAAGTGCCCGACATCACCCGTGTGCCCGCCGATCTGGCCAAGCAACGCTTGGTGGGCGGCGGCTTCCCCGTCACGGTGGTGGAGGAGCCAAGCCAAGTGGTAGACGCGGGCTTCGTGATCCGCCAGGTGCCCAGCGCTGGCCTGCGCGTGCCGCAGGGGCAGGCGATCACCTTGGTGGTCAGCCAAGGCGATGTAGTGCGCTTCCCCAATATTATCGGTATGCAGCGCGCCGAGGCCGAGCAGCGCATCAGGAATACGCCGGGCCTCGGGCTGAACTGGGTCGATGAACAGGGCCGCGACCGGCTGATCGACTATGACCGCTACGCCGTCGGCGAGGTCGTGAGCGCCCAGATCGATGGCGGCAGCGCGCTGCACAACGGCGACTTCGTGCCACGCGGCACGCAGATCGTCCTCGGCGTCAAACGGGCCGAATAGGGTAAAGGCAAACAAAAAGAGAACCTAGGGGTTCTCTCCATGGCGTGGCGTATCTGGTGGGCCAATCAGACAGCCTGTGACTCACCCGCGTGCTTGTGCAACTTTTCGGCCTCAGCAAGGAGCAGGCGCCGCTCGGTGACGCCAAAGGTCTGATTGGCCGTGAGGCGCCACTCTTCGCGCACCTCGTAGGCCCACTGTCCAGCCTCGGTGCTGATCCACCGGGGCGCCTTAAAGCGCCGCGTCTCCGGAATGCCACTCATCGCGTACGCCTTTCCTTCTGCTTAGACAAGGTTTCAGGTGTCGGGTTTCAGTTTTCAGGCCGAACGCAGCAGCAAGCTCTGCGCGTGCCCAAACTGTAAAGTACACGGGCTACGCGGTGCGAAGGCCGCCTGCGCGACCTCAACCAGCCCGCGCAGGCGGGCTTCGCAAAACCTAGCCGGGGGCTTCAGCCCCCCGGCAGGCGACGGTGCAGCAGGAATGCAGCAGAACGACCCATGCTACAATGCGCCACCGAGGTTGAGCCGTCGTATACCGTGAGCCTATGCCGCCAAAACGTGGACCAACGCTCTTCGACGCGCAGCGCACCCAGGCGCTGCAAAGCCAAGCACCCCTGGCAGCGCGCATGCGCCCGCGCACGCTCGACGAGTATTGCGGCCAAGCGCAGATCGTGGGCGAGGGCCGTCTGCTGCGCCGCGCCATCGCCGCCGACCAACTCTTCTCGATCATCCTCTGGGGGCCGCCCGGCAGCGGCAAGACCACCCTGGCCCAGATTATCGCCGCC
>CAIWXH010000189.1 GCA_903916565.1 uncultured Oscillochloris sp.
GCGTCGAGGCATTGGCCGCGACATGGAATGGTGCCCGGAACTTGGCGGGCCGCGAGTTTGAACTCGCGCTGGGTGACGAGAAAATTGACGAGCCCTATGTGGTGACGCGCCTTGGCCCGGTCGCGCTGTGGATCCACGCGGAGAACCCTGGCGGGATGGTTGCCCAGCGCGATCTGGAGGATACGTTGGCCGAGACGCTGGCAAAGACGGACAATCTGAAGGCCCACGAGGCCACCCGCCGGGCGCAGCACTTCCTCCGTTTGGTCAATTACGAGACGGGCTTACTGCAAGAGCGCGGCCCCGCCCGGTACAGTTTTTTGCACCTGACCTTCGAGGAGTACTTGGCCGCACGGGCGCTGATTGAGTCCGAAACCGTCGCGGAGCCTGATGCCGCAATCCAGCACCGTGCAACCGACCCCGGCTGGCGCGAAGTCCTGCGGCTGGCGGTCGCCTCCGCGAACCGACGCAACGCCGCCCGCCTGTTGCGCCTGCTGCTGACCGCACCAACGGAGGCCGCCACCGCTGGGCGTCCGATCATTCTCGCTGGCGAATGCCTCCTCGACATCGGGCGTCCCGATGTGGTGTGGGAGGCGTGGCAGGCCGTCCTCATGGCGCTACTTGCGCTGGTGCGCGACCCGGCGGCGCCCATCGCCACCCGCGTGGAGGGCGGTACGGTGTTGGGCCTCCTCGGCGACCCACGCCTGCTCGACCCGCGCACCGGCAAAGCCGCTGGTGCCGAGGAGTATGCGTCGCTGGAGGATTACTGGTGTGCCATCGAACCCGGCCCGTTCTGGTTCGGCGATGAGCGGATCGAGTCAAACGAGAAGGGTAAGCCGCCTCGCTTCGCCCCCGCCAAACTGCGCCAGGCCACCTTGCCCCACGGCGTCAAGCTCGCCCGCTACCCAGTGACGAACGCCGAGTTCGCCGCTTTCCTGGCTGCCAATGGCCCCGATGGTTACGACCCGGCCCAGCCCTGGTGGACAGACGAGGGGCGGAAATTCCTCGCGCCCGGTGGGCATCGCTACGATGAACAAGACACACATATCTTGCAGCCGCGCCTCTGGGACAACCCAAAGTACAACAGCCCTGACCAACCCCTCGTCGGCGTCTCGTGGTACGAGGCGGCGGCCTACTGCCGCTGGCTGACCGAGGTCGGCCACGCGCAAGGCTGGCTGCCGCCGAATGAAGTGATTCGACTGCCCACGTCGCTGGAGTGGGAATGCGCCGCGCGCCCCGGCCACGACCGGCGTGAACACCCATACCCCTGGGGCGATGCGACACCAACTGCGGAACACGCCAACTTCAAGGCGTCTGACGTTGGCGCACCCTCACCCGTGGGCTGCTTCCCGGCGGGCCGTGCGGTCTGCGGTGCCGAAGATCTGGTTGGCAATGTGCTGGAATGGCTCGCCACATTAAATCAGGACAGAGCAGACCCTGCGGCGTTTAAGCCGCGAAAAGACTTTACACCTGATGAGTATGCGTTGCTTTCATTCACCTATTATGGCGATAAATTAGACCAAATGTGCTGCGGCGCCCGCCACTGGGTCAACCCGTACAACAGGAACGACAACTGGGGATTTCGGGTGGTTCAGTCCCTCCGCGCTCACGAATAAGGCTTCTGGATGCTGAATTCTGCCTTCTGGCTTCTGTTCTCCTGAATCCTTGGGGGTCTGGGGGCATAGC
>CAIWXH010000190.1 GCA_903916565.1 uncultured Oscillochloris sp.
CCCGCCGACATGCCTGGTGCCTACCTGGCCCAAGTGGCGGCGCTTGACCAGGATGGACAAGCGCTGGGCACCGCACGCGGCGGCCTCGTCGTGAACTTCTCGCCCGAGTATGGCGCGAACGACACCGGGCCTGCGTTGCTCAGTGATGTCGCCGCACTGACCGGCGGGCGGGTCGAGCCGCCCGTGGCGAGCCTCTTCCTTAGCGCGGGGCAGCCGGTGGGGCGCGTCAGCGAGATCGCGCTGCCGCTACTCTGGCTGGCGCTCGCCCTGCTGCCGCTCGACATCGCCCTGCGGCGGCTCTTCCTCAGCCGGCAGAAGCTTTGGTCGCCGGGGGCGCTGGCGCGGCGCTGGCGCACCATGGCAGCGGGTGACGACCATAGCCCCAACCCCGCGCTGGAGCGCCTTCAGGCTGCGCGGGCGCGAGTGCGCCGTGCGCCGCCCGCCGTGCCGCCGCCCGTCGCGCCAAGTGTGCCGCCGCCAATCACGCCGCCCGCGCCGCCGCCCCCGGCGACGGATGACGACCCGGTCGCCACACTTCTCGCCGCCAAGCAGCGGCGCAAGCGCTAGGCGAGGCAACCGGGGGACTGAAGTCCCCGGCGCTTGAGCTGCGAAGCCTGCCTTCGCAGGCTCATGTAGGCCGCCTAGGCGGCCTTCGGCCCGTGGCTTCAGCCACCGGGCGGGGGGCCGCAGCACGAGGTGCATCAGCCCTGGCTCCACGGGGTATAATGGCACCACGCTGATTGTGGTGAGGGCGAGTAGTGCTATGGCGACGTTGCGCGAATTGTTGGCGGGGGTGGCGGTGCTACAGGCCGATGGCCCCTTGGATATTCCGCTCACCGGGCTGGCCTACGACTCGCGCAAGGTGGTGCCGGGTGGTCTGTTTGTCGCGGTCAAGGGCTACCACGTTGATGGACACGCCTACGTGGCCCAGGCGCTGGGGCGCGGCGCGGCAGCCGTGGTCGTTGATGCGCGCCACTGGCACGGCCCCGAGCCAGAGGGCACGACCCTGGTAAGCACCCTCGATAGCCGCGTGGCGCTGGCGCCGCTGGCGGCTGCCTTCTATGGCTACCCCGGCAGCAAACTACGCACCGTCGGCATCACCGGCACCAAAGGCAAGAGTACCACCGTCGATCTGGCGAGCCAGGTCCTCGATGGCTGCGGCCTCGCCACAGGCATGATCAGCACGGTTGATTTCAAAGTCGGCGACCGGCGCTGGGCCAACCGCACCCGCCAGAGTACCCCCGAGGCCCCGGAGGTACAGGCGATGCTGGCCGACATGGTCGCGGCTGGCTGTGACACCGCCGTGGTCGAGGCGACCTCGCACGCGCTCTCGGCGCGCTGGAATCGCCTGGGCGGCTGCCTCTTCGATGTGGCGGTGCTGCTCAATCTGACCCACGAGCATCTCGACTACCACGGGAGCTTCGAGCAATACCGGGCCGATAAGGCGCATCTCTTCGAGTTGCTTGGCGAGCGTGCGCCGGGGGTTGGGCCGCGTCGGGGTGAACCGTGGGCGCTGGTGAATGCCGACGATTCCAGCCACGGCTTTTTCCTTGGCGCCGCCCCGCCGAACGCGCAGCGACTCACGTTTGGCCTGCACGCACCCGCCGATGTGCGCGGCGATGCGCTTGTGCTTCAGCCCGCAGGGGCAACGCTGCGGGTCAGCACGCCGTGGGGCGCCGCCGACTTGCGCCTGCGGCTACCCGGCATGTTCAACGTCTACAATGCGCTGGCCGCGCTCAGCGTGGCGCTTTGTCAGGGGGTGCCGGTCGAGCAGGCCGCCACCGCGCTCGCTGCGGCCCACGGCCCACGCGGGCGAATGGAGCCGGTCGTCGCAGGTCAGCCCTTCGCGGTGATCGTCGATTATGCCCACAACCCCGACTCGTTCGAGCAGGTGATGACGCTGCTGCGCCCGCTCATTCGGGGGCGGCTGCTCGCCGTGTTCGGCAGCGCTGGCGAGCGCGATGTGGCGAAACGGACGATTCAGGGCGAGATTGCCGCCCGCCACTGCGACCTGCTTTTTCTTAGCGACGAAGACCCACGCGGCGAGGATCGTGAGGCGATCATCGACCAGATTGCGCGGGGCGTCGAGTTGGCGGGCCGCCGTGAGGGCAAGGACTACTGGCGCATCCCCGACCGCGCCGCCGCCATTGACGCTGCGATGGCCGCCGCGTGTCCCGGCGACCTCGTGCTGTTGCTCGGGAAAGGTCACGAGGGCAGCATCATCTACGCCGACTACAATCTGCCGTGGGATGAAGCCGCCGAGGCCCGGCGGGCGCTCGGTGCGCTGGGCTATGGTGCAGCGTGATCGACCTTGCCCCGCAAAACGCATACTCGCTTGAGATCGCCACGCCGGTGCTCGCCGCCGCTGGCAGCCTCGGCTACGGCGTCGAGGTGGCGCGGCAACTTGGGCTTAGCCAGCGCGGTGCCGCCCACGGCCTGGGCGCCATCGTGACCCGCACCACGACGGCGCGGGCCAGCCGTGGTCACCCCGCGCTGATCGAGACGCCCGCCGGTCTGCTTTCGCTGGGCGGCGAGCAGAACCCTGGGCTGCGAACCGTGTGTGAACGTTACGCCCCCGTTTGGGCCACCTGGGCGGTGGCGGTCATCGTCAGCGTGGCCGCGTCAAGTGCCGACGAACTGGCGCGCATGGTGGCGAACCTCGATATGGTCGAAGGTGTGCGCGGCATCGAGTTGCCGCTCGGCCCCCACGGTGCGCTGACGCCCGCCGAGGCCACGCCGCTGGTCGGGGCGGTGCGCGGCGCGACCCCGCTCCCGCTGATTGTCAAGCTGCCCGGTCACGCGCCTAATCTGCCAGAGCTTGCCCGCGCCGTCGTGGCGGCGGGCGCCGACGCCGTGGCCCTGATTGATGGGCTGCCCGGCGCCGCGCCGGGGCCAGACGGCCTGCGCTACGGCACACTCTATGGGCCAGCCTTGCGCCCGCTGGCGTTGCGGGCAGTGGCTGCCGTCGCCGAGGCCGTCGCGGTGCCCGTGATTGGCAGCGGCGGCGTAAGCAGCCTCGCCGACGCCCGCGCCATGCTGGATGCGGGCGCGGCGGCGCTTGGCCTTGGCACCGCGCTGCTGCTTGACCTGCGGGCCGCCGCACGGATCGCGGCGGGGCTAGCGTAAGCTGCGCCCGGTGGCTGAAGCCACGGGCTACGGGGTGCGAAGGCCGCCTGCGCGGCCTTGCTGAGCCTGCGAAGGCAGGCTTCGCAGCTCAAGAGCCGGGGACTTCAGTCCCCCGGCGGGCGACGGAGCAGCAGCCCTGGCCGCGCTTGGCCCCGTGATATACTGAAGCCCACCCCAGGATCTTAGGCGCGTTGCCCCTGGGCGCGCTGCGCCCGCCGCTGTTTTCGTGCTTGGCCAAGGTTCGTGGCTGCTTTACCGTCTGCATGGTTCGTAGGAGCAGCTTCAGCCGCGTATAGCGTGCCGCAATGGGCTAAAGCCCAAACTACGAACTGAAACCTGAAACCCGGCCCCTGAAACCTGACACCTAACAGGAGGAGCGATGAGCAATGAGCCACAGCCCGACGCGCTGAGCGTCGCCGAGGCCATCCGCCGCAAACGCGCCGTGCGCGCCTACACGACCGCGCCCGTGCCCGAAGACGTGATTGAGGCCATCCTCAACGCGGGTCGCCGCGCCCAGAGCAGCAAGAACACGCAGCCGTGGGCCTTCGTGCTGGTGACGGAGCGCGAGCAACTCGCACGGGTCGCCGCCGCTGGCACGTACGCCGCCCACATGGCCCATGCGGCCTTCACCGTGGTGCTGGTGGCCGCGCCCGGCTCGGAGTTCGACCTGGGACAGGCGGCGGCGAACATGCAGCTTGCCGCCACCGCCCTCGGCGTCGGCTCATGCGTCACGATCTTGCACAACGAAGCGCTGGCGCACGAGGTGCTTGGCGTGCCATCTGACCTGACCTGCCGCTGGACGATCACCTTTGGCTACCCCGCCGACGCAAACGCCGCCCGCCCGCTCGCCGCCGGTGGCCGCCGTCCGCTCAGCGAGGTGCTGCACCGGGAGCGCTATTAGGCTTGCTGTGGTGCATCTACCGGCGGATGCGGGGCAGCACCACACCCGACAGAGCGGCTAGATGTTCCTTCTGTTGCACCTTAGCTGCTCACACAACACAAAGCCAGGGGATCAGCATGTGCTGATCCCCTGGCTGAATGATGCGCGCACCGCCCTTATGGGCGGTCGGTGGTGTCTACCATTCCAGCGTTAGCTCGTGGCCCCAGACAATATCCGCGAAGTTCATCTGGGTAACGAGGTCAACCAACTCGGCGGAGCCATGGGCCTGGATGCCGTGAGCCGTCTCGTACACAATCGCCACGGGGATCTCCTGCTCGACGATCCAGGGATGCCCCTGAACTAGTTCCCATACCTGGGGTGCGCCATTCTGAATGATGTCATCTTCCGTAACACCGACGAGAATGAAACCTTCCTCAAAGACGGCGACAGAGTGCGTTGACGTGCTCAAGCGATCCTCCTTGGGGCGATTGTCCGAGGCGACGCTAACGAAACGCATTGACATTTTAACATGGCACGGAGCGCAGGAGCAAACGGTTCGACCTTCGTGACCTTCGTGACCTTCGTGGTACAAAACCTGCCGTGCATTTCCGCCAACGTGTCCTAGCCTGTGGCTTCCGCCACCGGGCGTGGGCCGCAGCACGACGCTGACGTGCCCCGCAGCGCACGCTGCGTCAGCCCGCCTGCACTGCACCGTGTTATAATAGATTCACGTTAGCCTGCATAATAAAGCACACCAATGCCCTCGGTCACTGTTCGTGATGTTCTACGCCTCGCCCTGCCACCGGGTACTACGATTGTCGCCGGAAGCACTGGACAGGGTCGCCAAGTGACGTGGGTCGCGACGCTGCGGGCGACCTTACCCGCTTTCGCCGAGCTACGCGGCGGCGAGTTGGCGCTGCTCTCGGTGGAGGCTGCTCGCGCCCTTGATCCGCGCCTCACCCTGACGGTGCTGGTGCGCCGTCTGGCCGAGGCCCCCGTGCCCGTGGCGGGCGTCGTCACGCTTGGCCCGCTTGGCCCCGACGATATCGCCGCCGCCGAGGAGGCACGCCTGCCGCTGCTCCATCTGCCTGAGCATGCCGACCTGAAGGAGGTCGAGCGCGAGGTGACGCGCTTGGTCACTGACTATCAGGCGCAGTTCGAGCGGCGCAGCGCACAACTCTACGATCTGCTGACCCAGCGCTCGCTGGCGGGCCTGGGCTTGCCGGGGCTGCTCGATGCACTCGCTGAGCGCTCGGGCCAGAGTATCGCCTGCTACGCGCCCAATGGCGAGCTGCGCGCCCAGCGCGGCAAAGGCTCGGCGCGCATCGCGCTCCAGGCGCTGCGCCCCACCCAGCGCGGCGATGCCTCGCTGCTGAACCAGCAGATCTGGGTCGAGCCAATTGGCCCCGCCAATTACCCCACGGGCTATCTGGCCCTGGCGGGCACTGCGCTTGACGACTGGGATCGCGAAACCGCCCAGCGCGGCGCCTCGGCCCTGGCCCTTGAACTAGCCAAAGAGCAGGCCGTCCAGGCCGCCGAAGATCGCCTGCGCGGCGACTTTATCTCGAACATCCTCAGCGGCCCCCCTGGCGATATGTCCGCCGCCGTGCAGCGCGGGCAAGAGCTGGGCTACGCCCTCACTCAGCCCCACGTCGCCGTTTTGGTCAACCTTGAGGATGCCAGCCCCGCCACCCTGACGCGCCTCAACGGCGCCGTGCAGGGCGAGTTGAACCGCCGTGGGGTCGCCGCGCCGCTCTCGCGCCGCGAGAGCAGCGTGCTCTGTATGCTGCCTGCGGCCACGAACAATCGCCCTCGCGACCTGGTCGATCAGCTGCGTGAACGGCTGCTCAGCGAGTTCCCCAGCGTGCTGATCGCGATTGGCACCCAGGCCACCGGCCTGCTCGAATGGCGCCGCACGCTTGAGGAGGCGGAACAGGCGCTCATCCTCGGGCGTCAGCTCTTCGGCACAGGCCGCGTCCTCGCCTTCTCGGATCTCGGCGTCTACCGCCTGCTCGTTCGCCTGCGCGAGACGCCCGAGCTGTGGACGTTCTACCGCGAGACGCTGGCGAAGCTGGCCGACTACGACAAGCGCCAGGGTGCCGACCTGATCAAGACCCTCGACGCCTACTTTCAACACCTTGGCAACCTACGCGCCACCTCCGAGGCGCTCCACGTTCACCGCAACACGCTGCTCTACCGCCTTGAGCGCATCAAGGAGATTAGCGGCATGGATCTGGATAACGCCGAGGAACACTTCTCGCTCTGGCTGGCCCTGCGCGCCCATCGGGTGCTCTCGACCCTCGACGAGGCGTAGGGGGCAGGCGCGCATCCGTAGCGGCTGGCTGACGGGATCAACCCCTAGACCTGTCAGGTGCGTACACCTGACAGGTCTTTGTCCTTTCTGAGCAGCGCCCCGCCGGGGGGCTGAAGCCCCCGGCTCTTGTTTGCGAAGCCTGCCTTCGCAGGCTTATGCAGGCCGCGTAGGCGGCCTTCGCAGCAACCTAGCCCGTGGCTTCAGCCACCGGGCAGGGACATTGCCACCACCAGAAACCATACCAATGGGTGCCGCGTAAGAGGAACCCATTGGTTTATACTTAAATCGGCTCCGCCCTTTCTAAGTGAGGTTTCTATGACTGCTGAGCATGAAACGAACGCGCAGCTCGTCAGCGAACATCACGCGCTACAGGCGTACCAGCACGAGATCGCCGCACTGCATCACATCTCCGAGTTGGTGCTGCGCGATCAGCCACTGAGCGCGACGCTGCACGAGATGGTGCGGGAAGTCAGCGTTCGTACGGGCTTTCCGATTGCCACGATTGAGTTCTACGATGAGGCGCGGCAACTGATGGAGATTGCCGCCGCGACTGGCATGCCGCTGCCCGTTGACCAGGCAGCCTATTGCATCCCGGTTGACCAGACGCTCTCCGGCCTGGTGGCCCGCAGCGGCCAGCCCTTGATCGAAACCCGCGCCCAGGAACGCGCTGAATACGCCGCGCCGTCGCTCCGACAGCTTGGCGTGCAGACGTTTGTCTGTGTCCCAATGTGTGTCACGGGGCGCGTGATCGGGGCCATCGCCCTGGCCCACCCCGAGGCCGTTACGCTCAACGCGCACCTCGTGCCGATGACGCAGAGTCTGGCGAACTTCATTGCCGCTTTGATTACGCGCAAACGCGCCGAGGCCACCCTTCAGTTCGCCTTGAGCAAGTACCAGACCCTGTTTGACGCCTTGCCCCTGGGCGTTACCGTCTCGGACGCGACGGGCCAGATTGTCGAGTCGAACACGATGGCCGAGCATTTGCTTGGCCTTGGGCGCGAGGAGCAGCGGCAGCGCCAGATTGACGGCACCGAATGGCGGGTCGTGTGGCCCGATGGTTCGCCAATGCCCGCTGGTGAATTCCCCAGCGTGCGGGCGCTCAAGGAACAGCACAGCGTGGAGAATGTCGAACTGGGCGTGATTATGCCGCACGGCGCGACAACCCGGATCAACGTCACGGCGGCACCGCTGCCGCTGCATCAGGGCGTGGTGATTACCTACAACGACATCACGGCGCGTAAACAGGCCGAGGCGGCGCTTAGCGCGAGTGAAGAACGCTACCGCAACCTCTTTGAGTATATGGATGAAGGGTACGCTTACTGCCAGATGCTCTTTGAAGACGGAGTGCCGCAGGACTGGATCTATTGCGATGTTAATGCCGCCTTTGAGCGTCTGACCGGGCTGCACCACGCGCACGGAAAACGAGTCACCGAGATCCTTCCCGGTATTCGTGAGAGCGATCCCGAGCTGTTTGCGATTTACGCTCGCGTCACCCTGAGTGGACAGCACGAGAAGTTTGAACTCTATCTCGCCGCACTCCAACAATGGTTCTCGGTTTCGGTCTATAGCCCTGCCACCGGCTTCTTTATCTCCGTCTTTGAACTCATCACGGCGCGCAAACAGGCCGAGATGGTACTCCAGCGCTCCGAGCAGGCGTTTCGCACGCTCTACGAGAGCATGCGCGATGCGTTTGTCAACGTGGACATGGGCGGCACAATTCGCCAATACAATCGCAGCTTTAGGGAGCTGATCGGCTACAGCGACGAGGAGATTGCGCTGCTCACCTACAAGGACATCACGCCGCCCCAGTGGCACGCGCTTGAGGATCGGATCTTGCAGGAGCAGATTCTGCCACATGGCTACTCGGAGGTGTACGAGAAGGAGTACCAGCGTAAGGACGGCGTGATCATTGCGGTTGAACTGCGTGCGGTGCTGACCCACGACGAGCATGGGCAGCCGACTAGCATCTGGGCGATCATCCGCGACATCACCGCCCGCAAGCAGGCCGATGCGGTGCTGCACCGAACGCTAGAGGATCTGAGTCGCTCGAACGCTGACCTAGAGCAGTTTGCCTCGGTGGCCTCGCACGATCTGCAAGAGCCGCTGCGCGCGGTGACGGGCATGGTTCAACTCTTGCAACAGCGCTACCAGGGCCAGCTTGACGCACGCGCCGACGAATATATTGGCCTGGCGGTCGAGGCTGCCGCCCGGATGCAGCACTTGATCAGTGACCTGCTGACGTTTTCACGGGTGCAACGGCGCGGCAAGCCCTTCGAGCCAACGGCGGTTGAGGCAGCGCTGCACGGTGCCCTGGACAACCTCCGGGTGGCGCTTGCCGAAAGCGCCGCCGTGGTCACCCACGACCCCTTGCCCACCGTGCAGGCCGATCCGGCCCAACTGACTCAGCTCTTTCAGAATTTGCTTGGGAACGCGATTAAGTTTCGGAGTGAGGAGCCGCCGCAGATTCACGTCAGCGCCGAGCGGCGGCCTGGCGCGTGGTGCTTCGCGGTGCGCGATAACGGCATCGGGATCGCGCCAGACTACTTCGAGCGCATCTTTGTCATCTTTCAGCGCCTGTACCCCCGGCGCGTCTACCCCGGCACCGGAATCGGGCTGGCCCTTTGCAAGAAGATTGTCGAGCGCCACGGGGGGCAAATCTGGGTCGATTCGCACCTGGGACACGGGGCGACCTTCTGCTTTACCATCCCAGATCGGAGCTAACAATGCAGGCATTCGCGCTGCCCAAGCACATCGAGATCTTGCTGGTCGAAGATAGCCCCGCCGATGTGCTGATCACGCAAGACGCCTTGGCCGAAGTGCATCTCCTCAACACAATCCATGTGGTGGAAGATGGGGTCGAAGCGCTCGCCTTTTTGCGTAAAGAAGTGCCATATACCGCTGTGCCGCGCCCGGACTTGATCTTGCTCGACTTGAACTTGCCCCGCAAAAGTGGGCGCGAAGTGCTGGCCGAGATTAAGGCCGACCCGGTGCTGAAGAGCATCCCGGTGGTGGTGCTGACCACCTCGCAAGCGGAAGAAGATGTCTGGAAAGCCTATGATCTGCACGCGAATTGCTATGTGGTCAAGCCGCTCGACTTCGCCACCTTTGTCCAGGCCGTTCGGTCGATTCGCCATTTCTGGCTTTGTGTGGTGACGTTGCCTGTGGATAGCGACAATGGATAAGCCACACATCCACGTTTTACTCGTGGAAGACAACCCCGCCGACGTGCTGATGCTCGAAGCGGCGCTAGCGCATGTCACGCAGGTCGCCTTCCACGTCACAGCGGTCGAGCAGCTTGGCCAGGGGCTACAGAGTCTCGCCCAGCGCGCCTTCGATGTCGTGTTGCTCGACCTGGGCTTGCCCGATAGCCAGGGACTGGCGACCTTCACCCGGCTGCACGCGCAGGCTCCAAGCATCCCGGTCGTGGTGCTCTCGGGGTTGCAAGATGAAGAGCTGGCGACCAAGGTAGTCTATGCCGGGGCGCAAGACTATCTGATCAAAGGGCAGGTGGGGAGCGAGTTGCTCGTGCGGTCGATCCGTTATGCCATCGAGCGGCACCGCCTTCAGGGGCAATTGCGCGCCCGCGAGCAACACTTCCGCGCCTTGATCGAACACAGCGCCGACGGCATCGCGACCATCGACGCGCAGGGCTGCATCCTCTACGAAAGCCCGGCGGCCCTCCACATGTTGGGCTATGCGCCGGATGAACGAACCGGGCAGAGTGCCCTCGCGCTCCTGCATCCCGATGATCTGGCCGTGAGTACCGCAATGTTTCGCCAGATCCAGCGGCAGCCGCACGAGCCAATCTCAAGCGAGCTACGCTATCAGCGTAAGGATGGCGCGTGGTGCTGGCTGGAGGCGACCGCTACGAACTTGCTGGATGCGTCGGGCGTGCAGGCTATCGTGGTGAACTACCGTGATGTCACCGCACGGAAGCAGGCCGAGGCCGCGCTGCGACAGATGAACGAGACGCTTGAGCTACGGATTGCCGAGCGCACCGCTGATCTGCGTCAGGCCAACGCCGAGTTGGCCCGCGCCGCCCGGCTCAAAGACGAGTTTCTGGCGAATATGAGCCACGAGCTTCGCACGCCGCTGAACGCGATCCTCGGTCGCGCCGAGCTGCTCCGCGAGGCGATCTACGGCCCGCTCATCCCGAAACAGGTTGAGGCGCTCCAGACGATGGAGGCGAGCGGGCGGCATCTGCTGGCGCTAATCAACGAAATCCTTGACCTCGCGAAGATCGAGGCTGGGAAGCTCCAGCTTCAGTTTGATCTGGTCGCGGTCGAGTCCGTCTGTCAGCTCAGTCTCCAGATGGTCGCCGAGAGCGCGCTGGGCAAACGGATCGCCATTAGGACGACCCGTGACCCCCAGGTGACAACGATCAGCGCTGACGAACGACGCCTCAAGCAGATTCTGATCAATCTGCTCTCGAATGCAGTCAAGTTTACCCCTGCGGGCGGCACCGTCGGCTTAGAGGTGCATGGCGACCAAGCGCAACAGCGGGTGACGTTTACGGTCTGGGACACCGGCATCGGCATCGCCGAGGCGGATCTGCCGCGCTTATTTCAGCCCTTTACGCAGCTTGACGGTGGCCTCAATCGTCAGTATGGCGGAACCGGGCTGGGCCTGACGCTGGTCTATCGGCTCACGCAGGCGCACCAGGGCAGCGTGACGGTGACCAGCACCCCAGGGCAGGGCAGCCGCTTCAGCGTCAGCTTGCCCTGGTACACGACCCTGGCGGAAGCGTTGGCCGTCGCGGGCGAAGCCCCTGTGTTGGCGCCTGCTGGGGCGGCGGATGCAATTGCGTCATCGCCGATCCGCCCGCTGGCAACCATCACGCAGGCTGAGTCAGCCCCGCCGCCCATTCTGCTCGTCGAGGATAATCCCGAGCAGATCGAAGTGGTCGTGGACTACCTCCAGGCCAGCGGCTATCACGTGAGCGTGGCGAAGAATGGGGCTGAGGCGCTGAGCCAGGCCCGTGAACAGCGCCCAGCCCTGGTGCTGATGGACATTCAACTGCCGGAGATGGATGGGCTGACGACGATGCGCTGCATCCGGGCCGACGCGCAGCTTCAGGCGGTGCCGATTATCGCCCTGACCGCGCTGGCGCTGCCGGGTGACCGCGAGCGCTGTTTGGCGGCAGGGGCCAACGCCTATCTGACCAAGCCGGTCAGTCTGCGCGCGCTGGGGGCCATGATCGCAACGCACCTGACGCGGCGCTAAGTGGGGCGACAAGGTTTCAGGGGTCGGGTTTCAGGTTTCAGGCCGAGCGCAGCACCCGCCTACGCGGCATCGCCGAGCCTGCGAAGGCAGGCTTCGCAGGAAAGAGCCGGGGACTTCAGTCCCCCGGCAAGCGATGTTGCTTAGGACGCCCCGTTCGACAGCCACACCCCTTTGTGCTAAAATTCACCGCTGGAACGCCACAGAACGCCAATGGAGGAACCCATGCGGATCGAGCGTAATCTGGGCATGGATCTGGTGCGCGCCACGGAGGCCGCCGCCCTACGCAGTGGTCGCTGGATGGGACGTGGTGATAAGATCGGCGCCGATCAGGCTGCCGTCGATGCCATGCGCTATGCCCTTGACAGTGTGCCCATGGACGGCCTCGTCGTGATCGGCGAGGGTGAGAAGGACGAGGCGCCGATGCTCTACACCGGCGAGCGCGTCGGTGGCGGCGACGGCCCCGAGATGGATGTCGCGGTTGACCCGGTTGAGGGCACCACGCTGCTCGCCGAAGGCATGCCGGGGGCGATTGCGGTGATCGCCATCGCCGAGCGGGGCGCGCTGCATAACTGGCAGGGCATCGCGTATATGGATAAGCTCGCCGTCGGCGAGCGGGCCAAGGGCGTGATTGATATTAACGCCCCCGTCGCCTACAACGTCCGCGCCGTAGCCCGCACCCTCGGCAAGCAGATCGAAGACGTGACCGTCGTTGTCCTCGACCGCCCCCGCCACAAAGACTTGATCAAGCAGATTCGTGAGACCGGCGCCCGCATCAAGCTGATTCTGCACGGTGACGTCAGCGCCGGGGTGATGACCGCGATTGAGAATGCACCCGCCGACATCCTGATGGGCATTGGCGGCGCCCCCGAGGCCGTCATCACCGCCGCCGCGCTCAAGTGTATGGGCGGTGAGATGCAGTGCAAGATTTGGCCCCGTAACGATGAGGAACGGGCCACCGTCGTGACGCTCGGCCTCGATCTCAACCAGATCTACACCGCGAAGGATCTGGTGCGCGGCGAGAATGTCTACGTGGCCGCCACGGGCATCACCGCCGGCGAGTTCCTGCGCGGCACCGAGTATTTCGGCGGCGGCGCCCGCACCCACAGCGTCGTGATGCGCTCGCGCTCCGGCACGATCCGCTATATTGACGCCACGCATCGCTGGGACAAGCTGATGCGAATCAGCAACATGCCCTATGGATGATGCCCGTAGTGACGATTGACGACCGACGATTGACGACCGACGATTGACGACCGACGACCGACGACAGGCGTTTCACGGCGCACCGTCGTCGGTCGTCACCCTTTTATGCAGACACAGTTCCGCGTCGCCCTGACCCATTCGCCGGGACTCGCCGCCGCCCTCGCGCTCGCCCTTGGCGGGATCGTCGGCGGCGCCGCTGCGTTCGGGCCACTCTACGCCGTGATTGGCCTCCTGGCGCTTGGCGTCACGCTGGCCCTGCTCCGCTCCACCGAGGTCGGCCTGCTCGCCGTCTTCGCCATTATCACCCTGCTGCCCTTCGCCACCTTGCCCTTCAAGGCCGTCATCACGCCCAACTTCCTGACGATGGCGCTGGTGGCGCTCACCGGGGTCTGGGTGCTGCGCCTGCTCGCCCGCCCTGACGCCTACGAGCTACGGGTGCCTGCGCTGAGTTTGCCGCTCCTCGGCTTTCTCGGCCTGACGCTCTTCTCGCTTGTGCTGGGTGCCCACGGGCTGCCGGATATGAGCACGCTGCACAACTATGCGAAGTTCGTCATGGGCGTGCTGCTCTACTTCAGCCTCGTCAACTGTGTCCGCACCCGCGCCCAGGCCCGCCTCGTGCTGCGCGGCCTCATCCTCAGCGGCGGCGTGGCGGCGCTGGTGGCCCTGGTGCTGTGGGCTATGAACGACCAACTGGCGCTGAGCCTGCTCGTCAGTCTGGGGCGCATCGGCTACCCCACCGATGGGCGCGTGCTGCGTTATGTCGAGGACGACACCAGCGGCCTGGAGCGGGCCATCGGCCTTTCGGTGGACCCCAACAGCTTCGGCGGCATGCTCGCGCTGGTGGTTGCGCTGGCTGCCGCGCAACTGGTCGCCCGCAACCCGCTCTTGCGCCGCTGGCTACTAGGGGGTATCGTAACAGTGATGGCGCTGGCCTTGCTGCTGACTTTCTCGCGGGCTGCCCTGCTTGGCCTGGTGATTGCGGCGGCCTACCTCGCCACCGTGCGCTACCGCCGCCTCTGGTGGATTATGCTTGGCGCTGGCCTGGTGGGCGCCGTGCTGCTGGTGAGCTTGGGCTTCGCCGGACAGTTCGTGGAGCGGATGCTCAGCGGGGTGCAGTTTGTGGATCAGGCCCAGCAGATGCGGCTGGCGGAATTCCAGAACGCGCTGACGATCATTCAGCGCTATCCGGCCTTCGGGATTGGCTTCGGCCAAGCCCCCGACCTTGACCTGACGGCGGGCGTGAGCAGTATCTACCTGGCCCTGGGCCAGCGAGTTGGTCTGGTGGGGCTGGTGGCCTTCTTGGGCACCGTGGGCGCCTGGTTTGCCCAGACCATCGGTGCGCTTAAGAATCTTGATGAGGAGCGGGCCAGTTGGGTGCTGGGCTGCCAAGCGGGTATCGTCGCCGCCCTGGCGGTCGGGCTGGCCGACCACTACTTTTTCAACATCGAGTTCAGCCACATGGTCGCCCTGTTCTGGGGTACGATGGGCCTGGGGACAGCGCTTATCGCGCTGCCGCCCGACGAAGCGGAAGTAGAGCAAGCCTAACCAGGTTGTGTAGCCGGGGGACTAAAGTCCCCGGCTCTGAGCCTGCGAAGCCTGCCTTCGCAGGCTCAATAAGGCCGCGCAGGCGTCTCGGACGGGGAACGGCGTTTACAACTGGTATAGGATTACGATAGGGGCCAGCGGAGCGAGCGCCACCTTTGGATGCAGCAACAGCTAACGCAGCGGAGCAGGCGACGGTTGACCCACGCTGGGTCGGCCTGGGCTTCGCCATCTTCGCGCTGGCGCTGGTCGTTTACGCGCTCGCCCTCGCCGCCCCTTGGCTGGCCCTCGTCGCCCTGCTGGCCTACACCATCGCCTCGGTCGCCCTGGGCTTGTGCAGCGCGTCACGCGCAGGCCCGCGCCGCCAAGGTGCCCTGGCCTTGCTGGTGGTCTGTGTCGCCCTGGCGCTCGCCGCCGTCGCCGCCAGCGGCTGGCTCAGTTCGCCCTTTTGGCCGACGCTGATCCCGCCGCTGCTGGCCGCGCTGCTGCTGCTGCCGGGGCCAGCGGGCCGGGGCGTCGCCGCCGCGATCTGGCTGGGCTACGGCGTGCTGGCGCTGGCCGCCCCGCCCGCGCAACGCGCCGAAGTCGGGGCCGCCTGGCTGCTGCGCGGCGCCGAGGTTGCGCTACTCGCCCTGCTGCTTGAGCGCACCGTCGAGGCCCAGCGCGCGCTGCGTCAGCGCACCTACGCCCGCGAGGTCGCGCTCCACAGCTTTCTCGCCGTCGCGAATCGTCTGCGCGCCTCGACCAGCGTCCAGCACGCGCTTGAGGAGGTCGCTAACGCCGTGCAGAGTGCCGGTGACTTCGACTGTGTGACGCTCAGCACGGTGGACTGGAGCCGGGGGCAGGCGCAGGTGGTGGTGGCAATTGGGGCCACCGGGCGGCGACTTGGCGCAGTCGAGCGCCTGAGCTACGCCTATGCCGATTTGGCGCAGCGCCTTGAGGCGGGCACGCGCACCGGGGCGCACGCGGTTGAGGTCAAGACGCTGCCCTTTCGCGGGCTGTCCGGCGAGCTGCACCTGGTCTTGCCGCTCACCACGCAGCTCGACGAGGTGCGCGGCGTGCTGACGGTTTCGGCGGCGCGCCCACGGCGGGCGGCGCTGCGCGAGGCCGTGCCGCTGCTTGAGTTGCTGGCGAATCAGGCTGACGCTGCCCTCGACAACGCCGAACTGTACGCCACCATGGCGCAGCGGGTCGAGGCGGCCACCGCCGACCTTGCCCGTAGCGCCGACGAATTGCGGGGTGCGCGTGACCGCGCCGAGGTGCTGTATAGCAATCCTACAGAGGTTGTGAACGATGCATCCAACCCGTGCCGCCCGCCCGGTGGCTGAAGCCACGGGCTACGGGGTACGCAGGCCGCCTGCGCGGCCTGGATGCGCCTGCGAAGGCAGGCTTCGCCGATCAAGCGCCGGGGACGTTAGGCCCCCGGATTCAATGACCCGGATAGGATTGCTATATCACATCGCCAGCGCCCTCGCCGGGACGCTTGATGAGCGCAAGGTACTTGAACGGACTTTGGCCCTGGTGGCTGAGCATGTCGGCAACGCCTGCAAGTACACGCCCCGTGGCGGCCACGTGTGCGTGGCGATGAGCAACGGCGGCGGCGAGGTGCGCGTGGACATCCATGACACAGGGGTGGGCATCCCGCAGGAAGCCCACCCCCTCATTTTCACGCCCTTCTACCGGGCCGACAATCCCCTGCGCGACGAGGTGGGCGGCACTAGCCTGGGCCTGAGCATCACCCGCAAGCTGGTCGAGCTGCACGGCGGGCGCATCTGGTTCGAGAGCCAGGTCAACGCAGGCCGCACCTTCAGCTTCACGCTGCCGGTGCGGCGTGACTAGTACAGCTTTTCGGAAGTTCGCTTCGGGTTGAGACAAGGAGACAAGGAGACCGGGAGATGGCGGCCCGCAGCGATCTCCTTGTCCCCCGGTCTCCTTGTCTCAAATTGGCAACGAACTTCCGGCGACGTGTACTAGCGTGCGACCGTGTAGTAGACATCAACCCTGACCCCGCTCTGGCGTCCGAGGAAGTGAATCCCATAGACGCCCGCCAGCGAGTTGTCCGGCACCTTCAGATCAATCGCTGGAGTAGAGCCGATGCGCCCGCTGCCGTCGGTGAGCGGTGCGCTGGGCATCAGCACATAGGCGCCTAGCGGGTCAGTGATCCAGTAGTCAAGGCGCTCGCCGACGGGGAAGCCCTGCCCGCGCACTTGCACCACGGCACCGGGCGCCACATCGGTTGGCGTGGCGCTCCCGTTCACATTGGCTGGGCGCGACGTGCCAGGGCCAGCCACAAAGTCGCGGGTGAGCTTGAAGCTTGCCGCCGCAATGACCTTGCTGGTTAGCCCCTGGATGACGGCGGTGTAGACGCCCTGCGGCAGGCCGAGCGTACGGATGAGTACCTGGGCCGTGCTACCTGTCTGGGTGATCTGATCCGAGGCGATAACCGTGCTTTTACCGTCAGGGCCGGTCAGCCAGGCGCTCACGGCCTCATCGCTCTGGAAGCCAGCGCCACCGAAGATGAAGGGGTAACCGGGAGGTGCCGCCACTGGCACAATCGTCGCCTGCCCCTGGCGCAGCAGTTGCGTATGCAGAACTTGGCTCAGCTTCTGCGGGTCGCCCGGCGACCCCAGGGTGCTGATGCGGAAGAAGCCCCGCGCCTCACGCTTGCTCTGCACGCCCTGGGCGTTGAACGAGTAGATGCCCTCACGGAAACTGCTGTCGCTGGTGATGCTAACGCCTGCGATCACGCCTTGGTCGTTGGCCGTGGCCTGCGGCGACGAAGTGACGGACTGGTCAGGCGCAGTCAGCCAGACGCCAACCAACTCGCCAGGCGTGAAGCCGCTGGCCTCGAAGGTGAAACTGCTGCCGGGGGTGCCGCTCTCAGGGCTGACCTTGCCATTGGTGCCGCTCGGCACCGGAACCTGCGTGGACACCGGCGTGGGCTGCTGGTCGGGTGGCACCGGGGCGATGCGGTCAGATGGGGCAAGTTTTCGGCCCAGGAGGCTGATCAGCACCCGCTGGCCGGGGGCGAAGGTGGGCCAGAACTCGAAGCGGGCCTTCTCGAAGTACTGAACCGTGTGCGTCTCGCCGTTGTCGAGAACCTCTTTGACCTCCTCGCTGATCGGGTAGCCGAAGATCCGCTCGGCGCCCCGCGTCTCCCAGATCGTCTTGAAGCCATACTTAATGCTGTGTTGGGTCTGAGTGATGTAGCGCCGGTCAGCCGTATCCGTGACGGGCGACGCCTTGGGGAAGCTCTTGCCCTGGGTTAGCTCGGTGCCCAAATTGCCAAGCTCGACGCTGGAGGCACCGCCCACCAGGGTGTACTCGAAGCGGGCGCGCTCGAACCACTGCACGAGCCGTCCGCTGGTGGCCGTGTACTCCTCGGTGATTGGGAAGCCGAAGGAGTCGAGTGCGCCGTTGGATGCCCAGAAGGCGCGGAAGGCGCCGCGCAGCGAGTGACCCGTCTCGGTGAAGTAGCGTGTGTCGCTCTGGGCCTGGGTTGGCAGCGCCGCCAGCAGCAGCGCCCCAACGGTCACGGCCACAACCAGGCGCAGCAGCCCCGCGCCTCGTATCCGTCCAGCCATACATCCTCCTGTTCACAGTCGCAAGCACCGATCATCCACTCGTGGTAATGGCGCTTCGCTTTACGGTTGATCACGCTTGTTGGGCCTCATCATAGCCTTCAGCCGCGAACTTTGTCAAGGTTGAGCGGCTTTCGCCCATGGCGGTTGCAAAGTCGCGCTAAACCCCTCTCCCCCGGCCCCTCTCCCACAAGGGGAGAGGGGAGATTCCGCAGTAGGAAGCGTTCGACTCCCCCTCTCCCGCGCTGGGAGAGGGGGCTGGGGGGAGAGGGCAGGC
>CAIWXH010000191.1 GCA_903916565.1 uncultured Oscillochloris sp.
AAGGGTAAGGATAACAGCGTCACCGCCGAACCCGGCGAGCCAGGTAGCCCATACGCCATCGGTGGCCCCGAGGGCGGGCATACGGCGATTCACCCCGAGCTTGGCACGCTTGAGGATTTCCGCGCCCTGGTGCATGCCGCCCGCGCTCACGGCCTCGAAATCGCCCTCGATAACGCCTTCCAGTGCTCGCCCGACCACCCCTACGTCACTGAACACCCCGAGTGGTTTCGCGCCCGCCCCGATGGGACGATCCAGTACGCCGAGAATCCGCCGAAGAAGTATCAGGATATTTACCCCTTCGACTTTGAGTCGAGCGATTGGGAGAATCTCTGGCTTGAACTGAAGCGCACCTTCGACTTCTGGATCGCCCAGGGCGTCCTGGTCTTCCGCGTTGATAACCCGCACACCAAGAGCTTCCACTTTTGGGAGTGGTGCATCGGCGAGCTGAAGCGCGCACACCCTGACCTGATCTTTCTCTCCGAGGCGTTCACCCGCCCGAAGGTGATGTACAACCTGGCGAAGCTTGGCTTTACGCAGAGCTACACCTATTTCACCTGGCGCACGGTGAAGTGGGAGCTGACCCAGTATTTGACTGAGCTGACCCAGGGTGAGGCTAAAGAGTTCTTTCGCCCGAACTTCTGGCCGAATACCCACGATATTCTGACCCCGCAGTTTTATCCCGGCGACCGGGCGATCTTCCTCGCCCGCGCTGTGCTGGCCGCCACCCTGGCCGCTAACTGGGGCATCTACGGCCCCGCCTACGAACAGATGCTCCACACGCCCGTGCAGGGCCGCGAGGAGTATGTTGACAATGAGAAGTACGAACTGCGTCACTGGAACCTGAACCAGCCGGGGAATATCAGTGCGTTTATCGCCGCCCTGAACCAGATCCGCCGCGAGAACCTCGCCCTTCAGGCGAACGAGAGCCTGCGCTTCCACCGCGTCGAGTTCAACTACACCGAGCACGAGCAACTGCTCGCCTACAGCAAATCCACCCCCGACGAGACTAATCGCATCCTGGTCGTCGTCAATCTCGATCCGACCAGCCCCCAGATTGGCTGGGTCGAGGTGCCGGTGGAGGAGTGGGCGCTGGACGGCCCGTTCGAGGTTCACGACCTGCTCACTGGCGCACGCTACACCTGGAGCGGCGCGTTCAACTTTGTCGAGCTGAACCCCGCCATCCTGCCCGTGCATATCTTCCGCGTCGAGCGCCACGCCCTGGTGGAGTTAGAGCCGACCGTCGGCGATTATGCGTAGACAAGGAAGGTGTCGGGTTTCAGGTGTCGGCCCTTTCAGCGTGACCCGTCGGAGCATCCCGCCAGAGTGACGCCGCGCAGCGCCGGGGGACTGAAGTCCCCGGCTCTTTTGGTGCGAAGCCTGCCTTCGCAGGCTCGTTCAGCCCCCCGGCGGGCGACGTTGACGTAGCCCTATTTGCGGCTTGGCGGCTTGGCGTGGAACGCCCATACAGTCTGAACACGCACAGCGCTTGCGAATGCGTTCCGCCTGAAACCTAAAACCCGGCACCTGAAACCTTCAACACAATTATGGCAACGACAAAGCAGTCCCAGCCAAAGGCACCACAGCTCTTCACGGGCGACCCGCTCTGGTATAAAGACGCGATCATCTACGAGATCCACGTCCGCGCCTTTGCCGATAGCGACGGCGACGGCATCGGCGATTTCAAGGGGCTTACCAGCAAGCTTGAGTATCTGCAGGAGCTTGGCGTCACGGCGATCTGGCTGCTGCCCTTCTACCCTTCGCCCCTGAAGGATGACGGCTACGACATCGCCGACTATAACGCGGTCAACCCCGCCTATGGCGACTTGGCCGATGTGCGCGTTTTCATCCGCGAGGCCCACCGGCGCGGTCTGCGCGTGATCACCGAGCTGGTCTGCAACCATACCTCTGATCAGCACCCCTGGTTTCAGCGCGCCCGCCACGCCAAGCCGGGTTCGGTCTTCCGCGACTTCTACGTCTGGAGCGACACGCCCCAGAAGTACCAGGACGCCCGGATTATCTTCAAGGATTTCGAGACTTCCAACTGGACGTGGGACGCGGCGGCGGGCGCGTATTACTGGCACCGCTTCTACAGCCACCAGCCCGATCTCAACTTCGAGAGTCCTGCCGTCCATAAGGCCATTGTGAAGGCGATGGAGTTCTGGCTCGACCTGGGCGTGGACGGCATGCGCCTCGACGCCATCCCCTATCTCTATGAGGAGGAGGGCACCAACTGCGAGAATCTGCCGCGCACCCACACGTATCTGAAGCAACTGCGCCGCCACATGGACGAGCATTACCCTGGGCGCATGTTTCTGGCTGAGGCGAACCAGTGGCCCGAGGATCTGGTCGCCTACTTTGGCGACGGCGACGAGTGCCACATGGCTTTTCACTTTTCGGTGATGCCGCGCCTGTACATGGCTGTCCATCAGGAGAATCGCTTCCCCATTGTTGACATTATGCACGAGACGCCCGCCATTCCCGAGGGCTGCCAGTGGGCGATCTTCCTGCGGAATCACGACGAGCTGACCCTGGAGATGGTGACGGATGAGGAGCGGGACTATATGTACCGCACCTACGCGAAAGATCCGCAGGCGCGGATTAACCTGGGCATTCGCCGTCGCCTCGCCCCGCTGCTGGGCAACCATCGGCGCAAGATCGAGCTGATGAACGGCCTGCTCTACGCGCTCCCCGGCACCCCCGTGCTGTATTACGGCGACGAGATCGGCATGGGCGACAACATCTATCTGGGCGACCGCAACGGTGTGCGTACGCCGATGCAGTGGACGGGCGACCGCAACGCGGGTTTTTCGCGGGCGAATCCGCAGCGCCTCTTTCTGCCCGTGATCACCGACCCCGAGTACCACTACGAGACGGTGAATGTCGAGAACCAGGCCGCCAATCAGCACTCGCTGCTCTGGTGGACGCGCCGCCTGATTGCGCTTCGCAAGCGCTACCGAGCCTTCGGGCGCGGCAGCCTTGAGTTTCTTCAGCCCGAGAATCGCAAGGTGCTCTGCTTTGTGCGCCGCCACGAGGACGAGACGATCCTGGTGGTCGCC
>CAIWXH010000192.1 GCA_903916565.1 uncultured Oscillochloris sp.
ACTCTGCGCGATGGCCCGCCCAATCCCGCGCCCACCACCCGTCACCAGCGCCACGCGGCCCGTCAGGTCAAGCTTCATGGTTCACGCCTCAGCAATATCAAACAGAGTCTGGCCGTCAATCAGCACGAGGTTCTTGCGATCTTTGCCCGCCTTGAGCGCATCAGGGGCAAACTCGGTCGAGGTGATGACCACGCCCTTGGCAATCGCGCGCCGCTTCATATCCTGGACAAGGCTCTCGATGCTGCCACGCGCCACCTTATCGGTAACCGCGAGACGCAGCACGTACCGTTCGCCCGCGTAAGTCAGATCGAGGTCGAGGTGCCGATCCTTATCCACAAAGCGATAATCATTAAACTCGAAGCCCTTTTTGCGGTAGAGCGTGACCACAAACGAGCCGAACTGCGGCAGCGAAAGCCCCTGGAGGTCGCTCAGGGTACGGACGACACCGGGCTTCTCAAGGCTACCGCCGCGCTCGCTGATCTCGCGCTTCGTCTGCCGATTACGCTCTTCGGCCCGTCCGGCCATCACCGTACCGAAGGCCGGGAAGGGCACCAGCGCAAAGAGCGAGAAGGTGATATAGAAGCCCAGGAGGTCGAGCAGCGTACGGGGAGCAGGGGCCGTGCTCGACAATGATTGCAGCTCGGGCATCGTCACGACACCCGCCTGGGCGAGCAACCCATAGCCAAACACCGCGATCAGGCCGAAGATGAAGCCGCCGAAGCCAAGGATCAGCCCGTGGCCCAAATAGTCACCCTTGACACGGCGACCCAGGAAGAGGCCCGCCATCACGGGGATGATGCCAGACAGAAACAGCAGCGTGCTGCTGCCGAAGAACAGGGCGCACCACGTCACCGCCATAACCAGGGCAAGCAGCAGCGTCTGCCCCCACTCAATCTCGTTGAAGGAGAGGCCGATGCGCTGCGCCAAACTGGGGCGTGGCGCGGGGGCCGCCTCGGGCGTGCGCTTATCGCGCTGCTCGGGCGTGGTGTCAAGACTCATCTAGGGATTCTCCAGAAGCTCGTCCATGGCCTCGCGCAGCTTGCCAATGTCGGCAAACGAGCGATAGACCGAGGCGAAGCGGATGTAGGCCACATCATCGAGTTCACGCAGCCGTCGCATCACCTGATCCCCGATGGCCTGGCTACTAATCTCTTGGTCGTCAATGGACATAATCGCGCTCTCGACATCGTTGACGAGTTGCTCGATGCGTGGGGCGGGAATGGGCCGGCGGTAGCAGGCGGTACGAATGCCGCGCATCACCTTCTCGCGGTCGTACGGCTCACGCTCGCCGTCCTTCTTGACCACCGTTAGGCTGACCGTCTCGACGCGCTCGTAGGTGGTGCAGCGCCGCCCACAGGCGCGGCACTTGCGCCGTCGGCGCATGATCTCGCCATCGTTGAGCTTGCGCGTGTCGAATACGTCGGTGTCGGGGTGCTGGCAGAAGGGGCAGCGCATAGGCTAATCGGGTGTGACCTTCCGACGCATTATAGCATAGGCGTTGCTGCGGGCCGATGGAGCGCTCCGGCGCACGCCAAGGCGGCCTCACCCCGCCACAATCTCGATCTCTTTGTCGAAGGCTTTGCGAAACAGCCCAGCGCGCCGGTTGGTGTCCCAGATTTCGACCGAGGCGTCACCACTAGCTTCGACGATGACGCGCACGGTTTCGCCAAGCGTGACGCGCACCGTCTGCACCACCTGACTCTTGCTGCGCTCAAGGTATTCGGCCAGACGCAGCAGGGCACTCAGGCGGGCGATGCGAACGCCGTCGTCAAGCTGCAGCACCGCCGTATACGGGGCAAGTTCGGCCAGACCTTTGCGATGATTGCGAACCAGGGCACCGAGAATGACGATTTCGCGGTGGCTGAAGCCAAGCAGCGCCGCGTTATGCACCAGATACTCGCTGTGCTTGTGGTGGTCGTAGTAGCCGACCGAGACGCCGATGTCGTGGATCGTGGCGGCGAAGCCCAGCAACTCACGCTCCCAAGGGCCGTAGCCGTGCAGCGTGACAAGTTGGTCGAAGAGGCTCAAGGAGAGCGCGGCGACCTTCTGGCAGTGGGCCTCCTCGTAGTGGCTCAGGCGGGCCAAGTTGAGCATGCTGAAGCTGCGCGAGTCGGCGAACAGCGGCGGGTCAGTGCCCTGAAGGAAGTGCGCGTAGAAGAAGCCTTCGCGCACACCTTGGCCGCTAACCGTCAGTTGACGGAAGCCGCCCTTGTCCATAAGCTGCTCGATAATCACCGCCCCGGCGAGCGTAACGTCGGCGCGGTCGTCCTTCATACCGGGGATTTGCTCGCGCTCGCGGCGTCCCTTGCGGCTCAACTGTTCAACCATCGCCGCCAGCGCCTCGCGGCTGAGGCTATAACCGTGGACGCGGTCAAGCGGGTAAGCGCGACTCTTCTGGTCAATGCGGGCCAGGGTGCGAATGGTGCCGCCCATCCCAGCGAGGGTGTGGGCAGGATCGGCACGCAGCCAGTCGAGATTGGTGAAGGCGCTGCGGGCGGCGTCGCGCAGGATGCGAATGTCGGTTTTGTTAATCGGCTCGTTATCGTTACGCACATAGCGCTCGGTGAAGCGCACCACGCCCGCCTGAACCGAGTAGGTTTCAACCGGGCGACGGGCTGCGACCGCAACAACCTGAGTCGAGCCGCCGCCAGTGTCGAAGGTGAAACCCTGGCGCATGCCAAGGGCGTTGACGGTGCCGAGGTAGCCGTAGTAGGCTTCCTCCTGGGCGCTAATAATCCGCAGATCGAGGCTGGTCTCGCGGCGCAAGGCCGACCAAAACGCCTCCTGATTCGTCGCCTCGCGGATGGCGCTGGTGCCGACGGCGATGATCTGCTCGACCTCAATGCTGCGGCAGTAGCGCTCGAACATCCGCAGCGCGTTGACGGCGCGTCGAATGGGCTTGGGCTGGAGGCGGTTGGTCGCGTCAACGCCCTCGGCCAAGCGCACCACCTCGCTCACCTCGTCGGTCAGGCGAAAGCAGACCCCGCGCTCGTAGGCCATGACGATCAGGCGGGTGGTGTTCGAGCCAAGATCGATAATGCCAATTTTGTGCATACGGCAAGGTTTCAGGTGCCAGGTGTCAGGTCGAGCCAGGGCTGATGCAAAATCCGGTTGCCGCGCCAGCCCTCACCCCCAGCCCCCTCTCCCAGCACGGAAGAGGGGGAGCCGAACGCATCCTGCTGCGGAATCTCCCCTCTCCCCGTGAGGGAGAGGGGCCGGGGGTGAGGGGTTTAGCGCGACTTTGACGTAGCCCTGCCAAACAATCGTCCCTCGTCAGGCTGCTTGCAAAGTCGCCTCAATCGCCGCCACCACCTGCTCCAGTTCATCATAGGTGATGACCAGCGGCGGGAGCAGGCGCAGCACGGTGGGGCCAGCGGGGAGCGCGAGGACGCCACGCTCAAGGAGCGCCTGAAGGGTGGGCTGGACGCGAGTCTTGAGTTCAAGGCCGATGAGCAGGCCAAGGCCGCGCACCTCACGGACAGCGGGGAGGCGCAGTTCGCGCAGGCGGCCCATCAGCCAGGCGCCCTTCTCGGCGGCCTGGCGGGGGATGGCTTCGGTCTGGTAGACAGAAAGCGCGGCGCGGGCGGCGGCGCAGAGCAGCGGGTTGCCGCCAAAAGTGGTGCCGTGGGCACCACCAGGCAAGGGGCCGTGGCGCTCGTGAATGGCGACCGCGCCCATCGGCAGACCGGCGGCGATGCTCTTCGCCAGAATGAGCAGGTCAGGGGCCACGCCTTCGTGTTCGACGGCGAAGAGCCGCCCGGTGCGCCCGAAGCCCGTCTGGATCTCGTCGGCAAGCAACAGGGCGCCGCGCTCGTCACAGATGCGGCGGGCGGCGGCGAGATAGCCAGCGGGCGCCGGGCGCACGCCGCCCTCGCCCTGGACAGGTTCGAGCAGCACGGCGGCGGTCTGCGCGTCCACCGCCTCGGCCAGCGCCTCGGGGTCACCGTAGGCAACGTGGCTAAAAGCGGGGACAAGCGGCTCGAACGGCTCGCGGTACTTCGGCTCCCAGGTGGCACTGAGCGCGCCCATGGTGCGCCCGTGGAAGCCACGCTTGGCGGCGATGATCTTTGGGCGTCCGGTGAGCAAGCGGGCGAACTTCAGGCCCGCCTCGACCGCCTCGGCACCAGAGTTGCAGAGGAAGATGCGCGCACGAAAGGGCAGCGCGGCGGCGAGTTCTTCCAGATAGGCGGCGCGCTGGTCGTTGTGGAAGATCTCGGGGCAGCTCATCAGGGTTGCGGCCTGGGCCTGCACGGCGGCGACGATGGCCGGGTGCGCGTGGCCCAGATTGGCGGCACCCTGACCGCCGACACAATCAATGTAGGCGCGGCCCTCCGCATCGTAGAGGCGGGCACCCTCGCCGCGCACAATCGCGACGGGCCGCTTGGGGTAAAGCCCCGAGGTGTGCTGCTGCTCCGCCGCGATAATTGAGGCACTGTCGCGCATATACGTGGCTTCCATCTGGCAGAATGGCGCCAGTATAACACAGACGAAAAAGCCGACGGACGCATGACCCCAATCATGCGCCCGTCGGCTTTTTGTAGGGAGAAGAAATTTTCTGTCACCGCTTGCACGCTCGCCCCAGAGCGTGCCGCTGATGACAAGCGTACTCTAGCGGCCCCAGCTAAGCCCCGCGTGAGGGAAGGCTAAAGGCGGGCTAAAGGCCACGTCAACGCTGCCCGCCGGGGCGCTGAAGCGCCCGGCTACGTGGGTGCGAAGCCTGCTGAAGCAGGCTCGGCAGCCCGCTTCAGTGGGCTTCGCAGGTACTAATACACCTTCCTGGAAGTTCCTGTCGGGTTGCGCGGTGATTCTCGTCAGGCACGAAGCGCAGATGCACGCGGTTCGGCCTTCGTGCCCTTCGTGCCCTTCGTGGTAAAAAACCTGCCGCGCATTTCCGCTGATGTGTCCTAGCCCGTGGCTTCCGCGACCGGGCATACCCCCTTGACAGCCGCTGCGATCCACGCTATAATAGTGTCAGTTAAACACTATTAGCCAAGGAGCGCGACGATGAGCCGCACGATTGCCCTGGCCGAGCCAGCCGCCCCGTTTCTGCGCTACCTGGAGGACTGGTACGCTGCCCTGCCGAGCGCGGATCTGGCCGCGCTCGTCGGTGAGCATCCCGAGCGGGTGGCGGTCTGCTCCATTGACATGATCAACGGTTTCTGCAAAGCGGGGCCGTTGAGCGGGCCGCGTGTCGGCGCACTCATCCCGCCCGTGGTCGCGCTGTTCACCCGCGCATATACGCTGGGCGTGCGCGCCTTCGTGCTGACCCAGGACACCCACGACCCGGCCACGCCCGAGTTTGGCTCGTACCCGCCACACTGTCTCGCTGGCACCGCCGAGAGCCAGACCGTGGCTGAGTTGGCCGAGCTGCCATTCGCCGACCAGATCACGACGATTGCCAAGAACTCGCTGAGCTCGCACTTGGGCACCACCTTCGACGCTTGGCTGCGCGAACGGCCCGACCTGGAAACCTTCATCATCATCGGCAATTGCACCGACCTCTGCCTCTACAGCGCGGCCATGCACTTGCGGCTGGAGGCCCACGCGCTTAACTTGAGCCGCCGCGTCATCGTCGTGGCCCACGCCGCCGACACCTTTGACATCCCGGTCAGCGTGGCGCACGAGCTTGGCATCTACGCGCACGACGGCGATCTGCACCACGTCCTCTTCCTGCATCACATGGCGCAGAACGGCGTCGAGGTAGTGGGCGACCTGGCGTAAACTTGCCGAGATTGATGACCCCGGCTATAGTGGTGGCGTTCACCGGCTGCTCTTAGCAAGGTCAGGCGGTGAGCCTACCACTATTTTGCGTTAGACAAGGTTCGTGGATGCTTGACAGTTTGGGCGCACCCAGCGTTTGCTGATGCGCTCGGTCTGGCACCTGAAACCTGGCACCTGAAACCTTGTCTTAAGGAGCCTAGAGCAATGGCGGCCGGTACAACTTCTGATTTGCGGAATGGCATGGTCATCCGCTACAACAACGATCTGTATCAAGTGATCGAGTTTCAGCACGTCGCGCCGGGGAACTGGCGGGCTTTCGTGCGCGTAAAGCTGAAGAGCTTGAAGAGCGAAAAGACTTTTGAGGATCGGATGCGCGCTGGGGCCGACATCGACATTGTGCGGATCGAGCGCCGCTCGATGCAGTTCCTCTACCGCGAGGGCACCGATTTCATTTTTATGGACCCAAACACCTTCGACCAGATTCCGGTGAGTGAGGCGATGGTCGGTGACTCGGCTCGCTTCCTCAAAGAGAATGAGAACGCCGAGTTGATCTACGACTCCGACAAAGAGATTCTGCTCTCGGTCGAGCTGCCGATTTTCGTCACCCTTGAGGTCACCGAGACGACCATTGCCGTGCGCGGCGACACCGCCACCAATGTCACCAAGGCGGCCACGCTTGAGACGGGCGCCAGCATTCAGGTGCCGGGCTTTATCAACGAGGGCGACCACCTCAAGATTGACACGCGCACCGGAACCTACATCGAGCGCGTGTAGCGTTTCGCCGCTTGGCGGGAAGGTGCAAGGGAGGGCGTGGCCCTCCCTTCACGATTCTCAGCGTACGCTCTGCGGCGCCACGGGCGCACGAAGCGCGTCTAACGCAAGCTCGCGCTCACCCAGCGGCTCAAGCCGCACGCCGCCATCTTCAGCATAATAGGCGAGGACGGCCCGCTCGCAGTACTGGACAACGCGGCGCTGCCCGTCGGCAGTCGTCGCCGCGAACTCCTCCGCCAGCGGCAGGCCGAAGACCGCAGCCCCACCGCCACGCTGCCAGAAATCGAGGAACGCCGCTTGCAGCGTGTGTCCGGTTTCAGGGAAGAATTGCCCAACCGGCGCACTTGGCACCGGAGCCAGCGCCTCGGCCCCGCCATAGGCAAGATCGCGGGCCGCCAGCAGGCCGATAGGCTCGGGCTGCACATAATAGATGGTGTCGCGCTGGTCGTGCCGCAGGGCGATACGCGCCTTGCGAAACGTCTGGCTGACGCCAGTCGGCGTGGTGCGGGCTGGCTCCAGCGGCGGGCCGAAGCGCTCGTCGCCGCCAAGCGCACGCCAGTAGCGGAAGATGGGCGCGGGCACCGTCTGTCCGGCGACCTGCCCGTCCTCGGGCAGGGGCAGCAGGCGTTCGGCGTCGGCCAGCACGGCGCGCAGGCCCGCGAGATTCTGCGGAAACTCGCTCTGGTCGCCGGTGAGCAGCTCGGGGGTGATGCTGGCAAGCCCAAGGCTGCCCGCCCAATCGTGCATGCCGCCGGTGATCGCGTAGTTGGGCCAGAGGCGACTGTAAGTGTAGCCAGCAGCGGCGGCGTAGGTTTCGGCCAGGGCGATGGAAGGGGCGTGTTCGCAGGCGGCGGGGAAGACCAGCCCGGCGTTCGAGTGAATGAAGATCGCGCCAGCCGCGTCGAGCAAAAAGGCACGGATGAGACGCGCCTCGACCTGCGAGTCGGCGTAAGGGCCGCCGGTTTCCGAGACGATGCCACGGGCACCCTGCACCGACACGCGCCAATCGTTCTCGGGGCAGGCGTCGAGGTTGGTGTTCATGTTGCGGTTGAGGTCAACGCCTGCCGCATCGAAGCGCGAGCCAAGCGCCAGCCCGTCCGGGTTGAGCGAGGGAATGAAGAAGAGCCGCACGCTCGGCGGCACTTGGTCGGGGTTGGCGCGCATGTGCGCGATCAGTTCGTTGGTGAGGCGGTAGGTGTTGGCCTCGGGGCCACCGTGGGTATCGCCAACGACGACCAGTTTGCGCGGGCCGTCGCCGAACTGCACCACTTCGATGGGTCGCCCTTGGGGCGTCACCCCGAGGTCAAAGGTGCGGTCGGTGCCACCGTAAGCGCGTTGCGGGCTGCCTCCGGCGTAGGCCACCAGCAGTATGACAAGGGCGAACAGAAGTGGTGTGGCGGCGCGTTGCGGGAAAGCAGGCTTGGGGAGCTTCATCGCTGCCGATTGTAGCGCAGCAAAAGGCCCGGCGCAACACGCCGGGCCTCGTCGAATACTGTTTTCCGTTGCCTAGCGCGTCTCGCTGAACTACGCCCAGGTTTCGGTCGGTGGCGTTGGGTCTGCTCACCCGTGTGCCACTCCCATACTAGCGTGTATCGGCAGCATCGGCAATGGGCCAATTGGCCTTACCCGTACTATGACCGCTAGGACAAGGTTTCAGGGGCCAGGTTTCAGGTTTCAGACCGAACGCATCTTCCCTTGCCGCCGCTGCCTACCACCCACCGCCGCCACCGCCGCCGCCGAAGCTGCCGCCGCCGCCGCCGCCGCCGAAGCTGCCGCCGCCGCCGCCGCCGCTGCCCCAGGTTGGCCCGGAGTCGTGGCTGCTGCTGCCGCCGCCGCCCGTGATAATCACCGGGCCAATCCCACCACTGGAAGCGGGCTGGATGCGACTCTCTACTTCCCTGGTGACCTCACGCACCGTCTGCGCGATGGTCGCGACTTCAGCCGTGATGCGGGTCAGGTTCTCCTCGCCCGTAATCGGCAGCCGAATGCGATCAAAGGCCGCTTTGGCTTGGTTCAGGCGCTGCTTCTCGTCGCCCTTAGCGTGCGTGCCAGCCTGGGCCAAAAGCGACTCAGCATGGCTGATGGCTGAGCGCGTCGAGGCCAGTTCGCCATTCAGGTTGTTACGTAGCTTTTCAAGGCGCTTTGCGTCGGTGGAGGCGGCCTTGTAGACTGGCTCGCATTCGGTCTGGAGCGCCGTGTACGCCGCCAGGGTCTGCTCAAGGGTCTGACGCCGCGCCTCTTCCTCCACCTTACTGGCCTGCTGATCAAGCGCCTGGGCTTGCTCGAAGCGCTGCACCAACGCTTTGACTGTCGCCAGGGTCGGGGGCGTGATGTCTTCGCCGCGTACGTTGATGAACTTGGCGATTTTGTTGACCTCGCCGCTGACGAGGGGGCGCACTTGGTCGATCTGTTGGCGCAGCTTCGTCATGGTCGCGGCCTCGCTCCGTGCCCCAACCAGCGCATCATCGGCGAGCCGGTCGGCGGTGGTGGCGGCGGTGGCAAGCTTGAGCCAATCAGGCTTCGGCTCGCCAGCCTCGCGCTTGGCGAAGGCAAGCTGTTCAGCGGCTTGGCGAAGTTGGTTGTCTGGCCCTTTACCCACGTCGGGATCGTTGGCGCGTACAAACTCCAGGCCAGCGTTTAGGCTGCGCTCAGCCTCGTCAAGCAAGCCACGGGCCGCGCCGCGCGCCGCCTCAAGATCCTTCAGGCGCGTGATGATCGCATCAATCAACTGGTCAACGTAGGTCAGTTCCTGGGTCGCGGCGTCGAGTTGCTCCTTCGCCGCATAGAACGCCTGAGCGTCCATCGTGTTCCCCTGGCGGGCCTGCTCCCAATGGCGCTGGGCCTGGTCAGCGGCGGCCTGTGACGAACTACCGTTACCCTTGATGTCGCTCCACGTACTCTCAGCGAAC
>CAIWXH010000193.1 GCA_903916565.1 uncultured Oscillochloris sp.
CAGGCGACGGTCAGCAGCCGCGCTTGGTGCAGGCGCACCGGCCCGCTGGTGTGCAGCTCGACGGGCAGCCAGATGCCGCCGGGGTTCGCGTGCGGATCGAGACAATCCCAGTGCGAAAAGACGCCCGTGACCATCGTCTTGCCGAGCTTGTTGCGCTCCTCGGGGCAGTCAACCTCAATCAGCAGCGTGTTTTCGGCCTCAAGCAAGCCGGTGACTTCTGGCTCGTAGGGCGCGAAGTAGCCCTCGTGGTCGCCCAGATCGACCCCGTTGAGGTACGAGCGTGAGCGATAGAAGACGCCGTTGAGGCGCAGCCAGTGGCGGGGCGCGGCGTGGCCCCTCACCCCCTGCCCCTCTCCCTCAAGGGGAGAGGGGAGACTCCGCAGCAGGACGTTTTCGGCTCCCCCTCTCCCGCTCAGAGAGAGGGGGCTGGGGGGTGAGGGCTGTGCGGCAAAGCGGCAGCGATAGACGACTTTGCCCGTATGCAGCGCGAGGCTTGGGATTTGCTGCCAGTGCGCGGGGACAATGGCATCCAGCCAGCCCTCGTTGTCGCGGGGGTAGATGCCCTGGCGGAATTCGTCGAGCGGGCGGATCTGCCAGTGGTCAGCGAGGGTAAGGTAGTGCATAGCTTAGAGCTTGCGAATGACGTGCCAATAGGCGTCGATCCGCTGGCGGCGCAGCGCGCGCCGGTGACCGAGGGCGAATTTCACACTTTCGATGGCGATCTCGGCGGCGAAGGCGAGCCGCAAGAAGGCCCGCAGCAGGCGGGCGATCTTCCAGCCATACCACATGCGGGCCAGCAGAATCTTGCTGCGGCTAAAGTTGAGCTGGCGCTGGGCGACGGCTTGCTCGCTGCTCTGCCCTTCATGGTGAATGATCACGGCCTCGGGCACGTACCAGATGGCGTCATGCCCCCACCCAGCCTGAAGCCGGCGCTGCCACTCAAGCTCCTCGCTATACATGAAGAAGCGCTCGTCAAGCAGCCCGGCGCGCATGATCGCCGCGACGCGCACCAGCAGCGCGGCGCCGACCAGCCAGCCGACGGGCTGCGGCACGCTGTCGGGCACCTCGGCGCAGCGATAGCGCCGCGCCCACGGGTTCGTCGGCCAGAGCCGGTCGAGGCTCGTGCTTTCCCAGAACAGGGTCGCGGGCGTCGGAAAGCGCCGCCGCGAAGGCTGCGCCGCGCCGTCGCCATAGCGCAGCATCGGGCCAACCGCCGCCAGCGCGGGGCGGGCCGCAAGCTCGCGCACGAGGCGCGGAATGGCGTCACCCACGGGCGCGGTGTCAGGGTTGAGCAGCAGGACATAGCCCGCCCGCCCTTCGCGCAGCACCGTGCGAAGGGCCAGATTATTCCCCCCGGCGAAGCCCAGGTTGCCGCCAGACTCAATCAGGCGCACTTGGGGAAATTCGGCGCGCAGCATGGCGGGCGTCCCGTCGTGGCTGGCATTCTCAACGACGAAAATCTCGTAGGCGCCGCCGTCGGCCAGCGACGCCGTGACGGCGCGCAGACACTCGCGCAGCAGGTCGCGCACATTCCACGAGACAATAATGATGGCGAGGGCAGGTGTGTCGCTCATACGCTTAGGCATGGTTTCAGGTGCCGGGTTTCAGGTTTCAGCCCGAGCGCATCAGACAGCGGTGGGTGGGCCAAAACTGTAAGGGACGCGGAAATTTCTCATTGTCCCGTCGCAGACAGAGGAGCATCTGGCTTCGTACGGGCGCGGGTCGCGCACCTCGCTCACCGTGCCGGTCGCACACCAGTTGCAGACGGAGGAGCATCTGGCTTCGTACGGGCGCGGGTCGCGCACCTCGCTCACCGTGCCGGTCGCACACCAGTCGCAGACGGAGGAGCATCTGGCTTCGTACGGGCGCGGGTCGCGCACCTCGCTCACCGTGCCG
>CAIWXH010000194.1 GCA_903916565.1 uncultured Oscillochloris sp.
CCTCTGGCGTATCAACAGCTATAACGACATCACCCATTTGCACACGATTGGCGTCACCGAGTCGCTGCGCTGGGAGGATGCGAGCCACCCAGCCGCGCCGGTGCCGACGGAGGAGTAGCACGGGGAGATGGGGAGATGGGGCGATGGGGCGATGGGGAGATGGGGCGATGGGGAGATGGGGCGATGGGGCGATGGGGAGATGGGGAGTGATTCCCCTTGTCCCCTTGTCCCCTTGTCCCCTTGTCTCCCCGTCCCCCAATGAGGAAGCCAGTAACACCAATGAGTACAGAATTTCTGGCCGAAGGCAGCCCGACCACCCCCGACGGCTGGCGGGCCGCGACATGGGCCTGCGGGATTAAGTACAAAGACCGGGACGACCTAGCGCTGCTGGTGAGCGACGGGCCGTGTAGCGCGGCGGCAGTCTTTACCACCAACAAGGTCAAGGCGGCGCCAGTGCGCTACGACATGGCCCTGCTGAGCCGCAACGCTGCTGGCCTGCGCGCCCTCGTGGTGAATGCGGGCAACGCCAACGCCTGCACGGGGCCTGACGGCGAAGCCGCAGCCCTGGTGATGGCCCGCGCCGTCGAGACGGCCCTGAGCCTGCCCGCCGATACGACCTTTATCATGTCAACCGGCACCATTGGCGTGCCCATGCCAATCGCAAAGGTCGTAACTGGCATCAGTGGCGCGGCAGCGCGGCTCGACCCGGCGAACGGATTGGCGGCGGCACGGGCGATTATGACCACCGACACGCGCCCCAAGCACGCCGCCCTGCGCGTCGTGCTGCCTTCGGGCACCACCGTGACGTTGGGTGGCATGGCGAAGGGTTCCGGGATGATCCATCCCAACATGGCGACGCTGCTCAGCGTGGTAACCACCGACGCCGCCGTTAGCCCCGCTGCGCTTGATGTCGCCCTGCGCCAAGCGGTCGCGCTGAGCTTCAACAGCATCAGTATTGACGGCGACACCAGCACCAATGACACGCTGCTCGTGCTGGCGAACGGCGTGGCCGGTAACCCGCTGATCGAGCGCCTCGACACACCTGATGGCGCCGCCTTCCTGACGGGGCTCACCGCCCTGTGCCAGCACCTCGCGCAGGCCGTGGTGCGCGATGGCGAAGGGGCCACCCGCTTCGTCACGATTAACGTGCGCGGCGCCCGTGACGCCGCCGACGCCAAGCTCGCCGCCATAACCATCGCCAAGTCGCCCTTGGTCAAGACCGCGCTGTACGGGGCCGACCCCAACTGGGGCCGCGTGCTCTGCGCGATTGGCTACAGCGGCGCCGACGTAGACCCCGACCGGGTTGTGCTGCTCTTTGGCGGAATGCGCGTGCTGGAGGGCGGGCTGCCGCTGCCCTTTGACGAGCGCGCGGCCAGCGATCTGCTCAACGTGCCCGAGGTGACGATTGACGCTGACCTGGGCCTGGGCACGGGCGCGGCGACGGTGTGGACATGCGACTTCGGCCCCGATTATATTACGATTAATGCTGAGTATCGAACCTAGGCCACCATCACCGCATGGCGGTTGCAAAGTTTGCTTGCCGCGCCAGCCCTCACCCCCCCTGCCCCCCTCTCCCTGAACGGGCGAGGGGGGAGCCGGACGTGTCCTGCTGCGGAATCTCCCCTCTCCCCGTGAGGGAGAGGGGCCGGGGGTGAGGGGCAAAAACCGATTTGGTAGCATTGAGGTTTGTTTGATGGAACATAAACTCTGGGGTGGGCGCTTCGAGGAGCCGACGACCGCGACGATGCGCCGCTACAACGACTCGTTTCGCTTTGACGTGCGGCTGGCCAGTGTAGACATCGCCGGTAGCATCGCCTGGGCCAACGCGCTTGAGGAGGCGAACCTGATCAGCGCCGAGGAGTGCGAGCGCCTAGAGCAGGGCCTTGAGTTGGTGCGGCGCGAGTTTGCCGACGGCAGCTTTGTCGCCAGCGAGGGCGACGAGGACATCCACACGGCGGTCGAGCGGCGCCTGCACGAGCTGGTCGGCGAGGTCGCGCTCAAGCTACACACGGGCCGTTCGCGCAATGACCAGGTCGCCACCGACATGCGCCTCTTCGCGATTGCGGCGGCGCGGCAGATCAGCGAGCGCCTGAAGGCGCTTCAGTTGGCCCTGCTTGAACAGGCCGAGACGCACGCCGCGACGCTGATGCCGGGCTACACGCACCTTCAGCGCGCCCAGCCGATCACCTTCGGCCACTGGTGTTTGGCCTACATCGAGATGCTAGAGCGCGACAAGCAGCGCCTTGAAGATGCCACGGCGCGCACGCGCACCTTGCCGCTGGGTGCCGGGGCGCTGGCGGGCAACAGCCTGGGCGTCGAGCGTGAGCGTCTGACCGAGGCGCTGGATGAGTTCGACGCCGTCGCCAACAACTCGCTCGACGCCGTCTCGGATCGCGACTTCGTCGCCGAGTTGCTCTTCACCTTCGCCTTGGCTGGCGTCCACCTCAGCCGTCTCGCCGAAGATCTGGTGCTGTACAGCAGCGCTGAGTTCGCCTTCATTGAGCTGGCCGACGCCTACAGCACAGGTTCCAGCCTGATGCCGCAGAAAAAGAACCCCGATAGCATGGAGCTGCTGCGTGGCAAGAGCGGGCGCCTGATTGGCAACCTCGTCACCCTGCTCACCGTGCTGAAGGGTCTGCCGATGACCTACAACAAGGATTTGCAGGAAGACAAAGAGGCGTTTTTCGACAGCCTTGACACACTCGACCTGGGGCTACAGGTGGCCGCCGCCGCCGTGGCGACGCTCAGCGTGCGCCCCGAGCGCATGGCCGGTGCGCTTGACGATGCGATGCTGGCGACCGACCTGGCCGACGAACTGGTGCGCCGGGGCGTGCCCTTCCGCGAGGCCCACGGCAAAGTTGGGCGTCTGGTGCGCCGCGCCCTGGAGCTGCGCGTGCCCCTGCGGAAGCTGCCGCTTGGCGAGTATCAGGCCGTGCAGCCTGAGCTTGACGAGACGGTCTACGCCATCTTCGACTTCGCCCGCAGCGCGGCGCGCAAAGACAGTCTCGGCGGCACTGCACCCCAGCGCGTCCTTGAGCAGTGCGTCCGCTGGCGCGATCTGCTGGACTAACCTAAGGGTTCAGGGGCCAGGGTTCAGGTTTCAGGCCAAGCGCATCAGCAAGCGACGCTAGCCCCAGAACTGTAAAGCTGCTACGAACCTTGGGCTAAGGCATGTTTCAAACGAGCGTTACAGTCTGCGTGGTTCGTAGGAGCGGCTTCAGCCGCGTATAGCCCATTGCAATGGGCTAAAGCCCAAACTACGAACGGTCAAGCCAGAACCGCCGATTCTGAAACATGCCTAAGGCGGCAGGTTCGTGGATACATTACAGTTTCAGTCTATGCGTGGTGTTCTGTTGCGCCAAATCTGCAATCTAAAATCTGCAATCTGAAACCTTGTCTAAGAAGGTCTACCCGATTCATGCCCATGCAGATCTATAGGCCGCCCGTCGTGCTGCCCCAGCTTCACGTGCGCCACGACGCCGAGGTGACGGTGCGCCGCGCCCGTGTGGCCGATGTGACGCGCCTCTACGAGATTATTAACTACTACGCCGCACGTGGCGATATGCTGCCCAAAACCCTCGATCAGCTTTACAATCGTGTGCGCTCCTTCAATGTCGCCGAAGCTGGCGGCGAGGTCGTGGGCTGCGTGGCGCTCCAGATTGTCTGGGCCGATATGGCCGAGGTGGTGAGCCTGGCGGTTCACCCTGATTTCCAGGGCCGTGGGCTGGGCCGTCAGTTGGTCGAGCTACTCTACGACGAGATAAGCGAGTTGGGCATCCCCACGCTCTACACCCTGACGTTGCAGGTGGGCTTCTTCCGCAGCCTGGGTTTCCGCGAGGTGCCTCGGCTGCGGTTGCCGCATAAAATTTGGCAGGATTGCGTCAACTGCGCCAAGCAGGATCACTGCGACGAGATCGCGATGGTGCGTCCTGTCGGGCGGGCTGATATGCTGGAAAGCTGAGGGCTGCTATAGCAATCCTACAGCGGTTGTTGCGCGCCCGCCCGGTGGCTGAAGCCACGGGCTACGGGGAACGAAGGCCGCCTACGCGGCCTGCATCAGCCTGCGAAGGCAGGCTTCGCCGATCAAGCGCCGGGGACTTCAGTCCCCCGGATTCGATAACCAGTATAGGATTGCTATATTGGGGTGTGGGGCGCCGCATTGCTCACAGTGGGCGAGGATGTTTTTGATGAGGGTCAGCTTTTGGCCCTACTCAACCAGTTGCGTGTTGTGTGCCATTCCCAGCGTGCCCCCCCACGGGCCGAAAAAGACGCGGAACCTCTTATCGAGATTCCGCGTCCTGACGTGGAGCGGGTGACACGATTTGAACGTGCGACCATCTGCTTGGAAGGCAGACGCTCTACCACTGAGCTACACCCGCACAGCCCGACTATACCACAGCCACGCTGGGGATGCAACCGCCCCGATCAATAGGCCATGACGGTTGCAAAGTCCGGTTGCCGCGCCAGCCCTCACCCCCCAGCCCCCTCTCCCTGAGCGGGAGAGGGGGAGTCGAACGCTTCCTGATGCCGAATCTCCCCTCTCCCCTTGAGGGCGAGGGGCCGGGGGTGAGGGGGAAAAGGCGACGTTGCACCCGCCCCGATCAATAGGCCATGA
>CAIWXH010000195.1 GCA_903916565.1 uncultured Oscillochloris sp.
GACGTGGGCGCTGATCTGCACCCGCTCTAGGTCGAGGATCGGGCCGATGGTGGTCTCGACGAAGATGGCGACGGTGCCGGTGTCGCTCGTCGTCTCGGGGTGGTCGTGCCGCTCGGCCCACCAGTCGTCGCGCCCGCTGGCGTCCACGAGGGCGCGCAGCAGGGCAACCTTGTACGCATAGAGCGCCGGGTTGGCCTTGGCCGCCGCGTTGAGCAGCAGCAGGGCCACGGCGAGTCCGTCCCGGCTGGCAGCAAGCGTGCGGCCGTCCCGGCTGGTCAGCGCCGGGTGGTAGCAACTGAGCGTAGCCTGGATGCCTCGCCGGGCCACCGCGCTCAGGCGCGGTCGCGTCGGGCGTGCGGCGAGCACCAGCAGCAACGCCACGATGATGAGGAGCGGGGTAGGGATGCTTATCGGCATCGCGCAAGCTCCTCGCTGAACAGGTCGGCCATTCGCTCGGCGGTGGCCGGATCGTAGGGGGTGTCCGGGTAGCGGGACGGCCACTCGGCCTGGGGTGGCATCGGCGCGAATCCGCAGACGATAGTGGACTCCTGCCGCAGCCAGCGCTGCCGCAGCGAGCGCTCCACCGAGATACCGTCGCCGTCGGCGAAGGCGTTGGGGCCGATCCGCACAACGGCGTGTTGCCATACGGTCGGGGCACCGTGCGGGGTGAGCGGATAGCCCATGACGCCGCATAGTTCGCCCCCCAGCGCATGCTGGAGGGCCGCTGCGACCATGAGGCAGCCGCCGTCAAAGGGGCCGCAGCTCCACGGATCGAGTATCTGAAAGAGCGCCTGGGAGCGGCAGACGGCGCGGATGCGCGTCGAAACCGACCGGCGCCACGCCTGGTCAGTGACGCGGTTGGTGGGAATAGGGATGGTGGTCACGGTAGCCCCTTTCTGCACCTACCACCGCACCCTGCGTGTGGTCGCAGGTGCGGTGGTAGGGAGAACAGGGCGCTCTAGGCATCGGTGGTGAGGAGCTGGATAAGGATGCGGCGCACCACTTAGGGCATGCTCAGGATGGCGAAGGCGTTGGGCTGGATGACCTCAAACCCCGCCTCGGGGAACATGACCGCCATTAGGTAGACCACGCCCTCACCGCTTACGGCCAGTTCTTCCGCCTCGGGATAGGAGCCGGGTTCGGACTCCTCAATCTCGTCCCAGCGCGCAAGCGCCTGGTTGAGCTTCTCCTGCACGTCGGCAGGGCGCATCGGCAGGGCCGACCGAACTATGCTGTCAAATCCGTGGTCGCTGTTCTTGACCACGAAGAGATTCACGGGTTCATTGCTCATCGCTGGCTGCTCCCTTGCTATAGATGATGTCGAGGATCGACCCGCAGACGGCGACATCGAAGTAGCCGCTCGTCCAGTCGCCGGGGTTCCGCACGCGAAAGCTGTAGCCGCCTTCCGTGTGGATGATGATCACCTGGCCGCCAATCGGCGACCGCTGCTCCGAGACGTACTCGACGCCGGTGAAGGAAAAGACGCCGACCCGCCCGGTAGGCCAGGTCAGGGTCACATCCCATGTGGCGAGCGGCGTCTCGGCTGGCGCCTGCTGCTTCGGTCGGCCCCGCTTGCGCTTGGGCTGCTCGGCCCAGGAGCCGCTGAAGCCTGTGAGGACTGGCCGATCCTCGGCGGGGGTGTCGTAGATTTCCTTCTTGATTTGGTCGTACTCGACGTAGATGTCCCTGCTCGTGGCACCCGCGCGC
>CAIWXH010000196.1 GCA_903916565.1 uncultured Oscillochloris sp.
CGGGGACACGGGGATAGGGGGACACGGGGACGTTGCATGGCATCTCACGCCCTTGGGAAGGCAGAACGGAGCATCGTTGAGGCGTCAATAGATTGGCCGCTCAGAGCAAGCGTTGACGCGGCCCTAAGAGATACCCCCGCTCGACACACGCCGCAAGAAAGCGCTGGTAGCCACCATCGTAGCGCTCGGCATACGCGGGCCGTGGCAGCACCGTGGCGCTCGTGTGCGCCATCGCCGCCGTGGCGCTGTCTAGGTCGGCGTGCAGCGTCACCCCGGCAGCAAGCACCGCTGCGCCAAAGCTGGCCCCCGTTGCGCTCGCCACCGCCAGCGGTCGCTGCAGCACATCGGCGCGGATCTGGAGCCAGACGGGGCTGCGCGCTCCGCCGCCTGCGGTGCGGAGCGTCGGCTCTGTCGCGCCAGCCAATTCGGCGATCAGCGCGTAGCCCAGGCGCTCGATATATGCCACGCCCTCCAGCGTCGCCGCGTAGCGCTCCTCGTCCGAGGCGGGCGTGCCAACCTCAAAGCCCTGTGCGCTCGGGCGAATGAACGGGAAGCGCTCGCCCGCGCGGCGCAGCGGATAGATCGTTAGGTTCGTCGGGGTGAGATCGGCGGCGGCGTGATCCAGCGCGGGCAATTGCTCGGCGGGCCAGCGGCGCAGCGCTTCGCCGCCGACATTCGAGGCAGCCCCCGGCAGCCAAAAGCCCGCCGGATGGCGGTGACAGTAGAGGCGTCCAAACGGGTCGCGCAGCAACTCGCGGCTTACCCCTTTAAACACAAGGGTCGTGCCCAACACACTTAGCCACTGGCCGGGGCGCGTGGCCCCCGCCGCGACCTGTGCGGCGCAACTGTCGGTCATGCCCGCCACCACGGTCGCGCCAACGGGCAGCCCGGTCGCAGCGGCGGCGTCTGCCGTCACCGTACCAACCGGCTGCCCCGCAGACACGACACGCGGCAGCTTCGCCAGGGGCAGGCCAAGCTCATTGATGAGGTCAGGCCAACGATCAGCTACCAAATCGTAGCCCGTTTTAAGCGCCTGGGTCGCGTCGGTGACGGCGTAGTCGCCGCAGAGCCAGCCAGTGAGCGTGTCACCAGCGTGGGCGAGGTAGCGTGTTTGAGCAAACAGCGCTGGCTCGTGGTGGGCCAGCCACAGCAGCTTGGGCAGCCCCCACGAACTGTGAAAGCGATACCCCAGACGCGCCTGAAGCTCCGTCGCATGGGTCGCAATGTAGGCAGCCTCGACCTCGGCGCGGCTGTCGGCGTACAAAAGCGCTGGACGCAGCGGGGCGCCGCGCTCGTCAAGCAAACAAACCGTGCCCGAGGTCGCGGCGACGGCGATGCCGCGAATGCTGGCGCGGTCGCGCACCTGCTCCGTCACCTGGCGCAGACACGTTGCCGCCGCCACGCGCCACGCCGCCGGGTCCTGCTCAAGCAACGCGCCGCGCCGCGCCGTATGCAGCGCCTGCTCAGCCTCGGCCCAGACGACGCCAGCCGCATCGCAGACCGTTACGCGCACCCCGCCGGTGCCAATATCAATCCCCGCTACTAGCGCGACAAGCGTCATACGTGGCCTTTTAGCGAAGGTGTCAGGTGTCAGGTGTCAGGGGCTAGGCCGAACGCATCAACACCGCATCTTGTGTACGACTTGCGGCTTGGCGGCTTGGCGCGAGATCTCCCCGGCTGTCCAAAGTTCGCGAACATTTTACAGTCTCGGCAGAGGCAGGGCTTGCTAATGCGCTTCGCCTGCAACCAGAAACCCGACACCTGAAACCTTGTTTTAGGTCAGATAGGCGCGTAGGCTGGCTACATCCGTCCCTTCGCGCAGCATTTTATACTCGTAGCCTTCGCCCCCGACGATAACGCACCAATCATATAGCGTCAGCCCTGGTGTCGCCAAAGCGTTCAAGAGGAACGTCGTCTCGATCTGATTGTACGCCTCGCCACGGCCCCCATAGCCGCACAACACCTCAAGTGTGTCGCGGTGGATCTGCACGATATTGTAGACCCAGATATTCTGCTTGTGCGTGCCCTGAAGATTTTCCGCGTACACGCTGCTGCTAGACTCATCAACAAAGGTGCGCTGGCGACATGGCTGCTGATGCGCGGAGCAATGCGCGACCTCTTCGTTGAAGGCGACATACTCGTGCAGCGTAGTGTTCAGCGCAAGCGCTGCCAGGGCAGGTTCACTGGCAGAGATGACGTGCGCGATAAAGAGCCAATCGGGGCCAGCGCCGTGTTGGGCCGCCTCCCAACACCATACTTTATAGTCCGCCATCGGCTTCTTCCTTCTTCATTGTAGTGCGGTTTGCTCTTCGTGCGCTTTATGCGCTTCGCGGTAACCAACCTGTGGCGCATCACCGCCGACCTTCGCCTCGTGATGCCGCTCACCGCAAAGCTGGCTTGTGCGTGTGCAATGCAGGGAGGTTCGGCAGGGTTGCGCCCCTCCGAGCAAAAATTTTCCGCACACTATACAAACCGCGTTTGCGCTCAGATTTCGTACTCGCCGAGGCGCCGCGTGGCGTAGGTTAGCTCACGGGCGCCCGCGCCCGTGTTGCGGCCCGTTGTGGCGAGCGCTTCAGCCTCACGCAGGGCGGCGGCAGCCAATGGGGCTTCGCCAAGGTCGTGCAGACGCGCGGCGGCGGCGCGTAGCAACTGCGCTGCACCTTGACTGTCGCCCCTGGTGGCCGCTTCGGCGGCGCGACGCTGGAGTCGGGCGGCGCTTGCACGGGCGGCAGCATTCAATACGGCGGGCGGCAGCACGCTGGGCTGCGCGGTGTAGTGCGCCACAAGGTTCGCGGCGGCGCGAGCGTCACCACTGTTGGCACTCAGGGCGGCGAGCCGCATGCGCGGGCCACCGGGCACGGCATGTGGGGGCAGCGGCGGGGCCAATAGTTCAAGCAGCAGCCGGGCCGGGGCACCACGCTCAAGATCCCCCAGGTGCAGCGTGAGCCGACGGCCTGCCGCGTCACTGGAGTCCCACTCAAGCGGGGCCAGCGCGGGGCTAAGGCGGGTCGCATGGCGCAGCGTCACGCCACGGGGCAGTTCTAGCGTCAACGTGAGCGCCTGCGCGGCCACGGCGCGGGCCGCATCAAGCTCGGCAGCGACCGCAGCGGGGATCAGATCGGCCCGCCGCAGGTACGCCGCTCGCCCACCGCTGAGATCAGCGAGGCGCGTCAGCAGATCATCCTGAAACTCGCCGCCGAGACCGATGGTGCTGACGCTGATCCCCTGGGCTGCCGCCACACGTGCTAGATTCACGCACGCCTCGGGGTCGCGGGTGAAGCCGTCGGTGAGCAGAATGAGCCGCCGCACGCCCGCGCCGCCCCGCTGCAGTTCGTCCAGGGCCAGGCCAATGCCCGCCGCGAGGTCTGTCTCTTCACCAAGCCGCAGGCTCCGCAAACGCGCAATGCCAGCGACAAGCTCAGCGCGGCGCTCACCCCCTGCGGCGACGAGCAACAGCGCCTGTTCGGCGCAGGCGACCAGCGCGAGCCGGTCGGCGCGGTCGAGTCGCTCGACAATACTGTGCAGCGCACGGGCGGTGTGGTCGAGGGCGCTGGGCGCGCTGGCGCGCACCTCGTCGGGCACCGGGCCGGGCAGTTGCCAAACCGGCACACCGTCCACCAGCACCTCTTGCGCGCCGCCCGAACGCACCAGCGCCCGGAACTGCTCTTCGCTCACGATGGGGATTCGCATCGAACGGCTGGCGTCAGCGACGACGGCCCAACTGACGGGCATCGCACCGCCGCCCGTATCAGCCGCCAGCGTGACCAGCGCGTAGCAAAGCTGGGCCTCGGCGCGGGGTGCCAAGGTGATCTCGTGCGGGTAAAGGCTGAGGGTGAGGCTCATGGCTGTATTATAACAGGGGCTTGGGGCGTGAGCGTCGTTTGCGTAAGGGTGGTTGCAGCGTCAGGGGCAGCCGAACGGCGCTCCGTGACCCTCTTATCGCAATCTTAGCCTGGGTATTGAATCCGGGGGGCTGCCCCCGGCTCTTGGTTACGAAGCCTGCCTTCGCAGGCTCGTGCAGCCCGCTTCAGCGGGCTTCGCAGGGACGAGCCCGTGGCTTCAGCCACCGGGCGGGCGCGACACAATCTGTGTAGGACTGCTATATGGGGATAGCGCACAGTGCGGGCGAACCACTCCCGCAAGACCTGTCAGGGGCGCGCACGGGCGCACTTGCGTGGGTACGAAATTGTCCGGTGCGCGCCCCTGACAGGTCTCTGCACGGCGGTGGTGCGACCTTGGCACGGTACCATGTGGCCGCACTGCCGCCGCAACGTACGATCTGACAGGTCTTTGCCCGCGCCTCAAGGGTCGGCGCGGGGGTTGCGGGGGTTGCGCGGGTGGACGGCGTATGCGCCGTTCCTACTGGATCACACCAGCTTGGGGATGACCTGCTCACCGTAGGTCTTAATCCACTGCGCTTGGTTGCGCCCGACGTTGTGGACGTAGATCGCGTCGAAGCCAAGGTCGATGAAGCCCTGAAGGTGGGCGCGGTGCGCCTCAGGGTCGGGCGAGATCAGCACGCGGCCCTTGAAGTGTTCGGGGCGCACCATCCGCGCCATCGCGGCGAAGTCCTCGGGCGAGCGAACGTCCTGCTTGGGGAAGTTCATGCCGCCGTTGGGCCACTCAACCAGCGCGCTTTGCAACGCCTCCTCGTACGTCTCGGCCCACGAGACGTGAAGTTGAAGCAGTTTGGGCAGCGTAGCAGGGTCTTTGCCTGCCTCACGCGCCCCGGCGGCGAAGGTGTCGAGGATCGCACGCAGCTTATCGGGCGCGGCGCCGGGGGTGATCAGGCCGTCGCAGACCTTTCCGGCCCATTTGAGCGTCTGCGGGCCAGTCGCGGCCACATAGATCGGTACCGACTGCGCGGGCAACGTCCACAGGCGCACCTTATTCATCTTGAAGTACTGCCCGCGAAAGCGCACCTCTTTGCCAGCGAGCAGTTTCTGAATGATTTCCGTCGCCTCTTGCAGCATCTCAAAGCGCACCAGCGGCTCGGGCCATTCGCCACCGACAACATGCTCGTTAAGCAACTCGCCACTGCCAAGACCGAGCCAGAAGCGACCGGGGAACATCGCGCCAAGGGTCGCAGCGGCGTGCGCGATCACCGACGGGTGAGCGCGAAAGCTTGGGCAGGTGACGCCAGGGCCAAAAGCGCCCTTGGTGACCATCCCCAAAGCGCCCATCCAGCTATAGGCATAGGCGTTGTGGCCCTGCGCGGGCACCCAGGGCTGAAAATGGTCGGCAGCCATCACGCCCTGGAAGCCGTGGGCCTCAGCCAACTGACAATGCTCAAGCAACTCGCTCGGGTGAAACTGCTCTAGGGCGGCAGAGAGACCAATCTGGGCCACGGTGAGGCGTCCTTTCCTGTCAGATGGGCGTGCGTGCGGCGGGAGATGGCGGCAGTATAGCATTGAGCGGTTGGATGTTGCCGCGCCAGCACTCACCTCCCAGCCCACGCTCCCTGAGCGGAAGAGGGGGAGACGAAAGCGTCCTGCTGTGAACCTCCCGCTCCCCATTCATGGCAAGTGGGAGCCAGTCCATTGGCACAAAGGGGCATCTTTTCGTAACAAAGGAGCAGCGTTGTGGCACAAAGGGGCATCTTTTCGTAACAAAGGGGCAGCGTTGTGGCATAAAGGAGCATCTTTTCGTAACAAAGGAGCAGCGTTGTGCCATAACGCAGCAGCGTTGTGCCATAACGAGGTATCTTTTCGTAACAAAGGGGCAGCGTTGTGGCATAAGGCTGCTCCTTTTTGCCATAACGAGGTATCTTTTCGTAACAAAGGGGCAGCGTTGTGCCATAACGCAGCGTCGTTGTGCCATAACGCAGCGTCGTTGTGCCATAACGCTGCTCCTTTTTGCCATAACGCACCGTCGTTGTGCCACAACGCAGGCGTGGGAGGCCCAACATCCCGCGTTAGCCCTCACCCGCCAGCCCCCTCTCCCTGAACGGGAGAGGGGGAGCCGATCATGTTTGACTGCGGAATCTCCCCTCTCCCCGTGAGGGAGAGGGGCCGGGGGTGAGGGGTAAAAGGCGCTGTTGCAACCGCCATAAAGACATAGGCTTGTCTGCTTGACGACCCTTCAACCCATGGTTATACTGGCGCGTGACGAGCGATGACGGGGACGAGTAGCTGTGTACCGTCGCCACCAGCGAGTCCGGGGCGGTGAAAGCCGGACGGTTGACGACACAGCGAAGATCACCCCTGAGCTGGCCGATGAACAGCCCCCAAGCCTAGTAGTTTCGCCCGGATTTGTCCCCCGTTAGCAGGACAGAGCGTTGTCTGACGCTCGCCGAGCGCAGCCCGGTTGCGATTTTAGATTTTGGATTGCAGATTTTCGATTGCCGCTAGGACAATCTAAAATCTCAAATCATAAATCCAAAATCCCAACGGCTGAACCGGGGTGGTACCACGGGGCCATTTGCGCCTCGTCCCTGATTTGATGGCTTGATGCCGTCGCGGGGGCGGGGTTTTTTGTTTGCCAGGAGGTGTATATGTTTCAGCCGGTTGACCCAACGGTCACGTTTCCGAAGCTTGAGGATGAGGTGCTTGCGTGGTGGGCGACGCATAAGATTGTTGAGCAGTCGCTCGCTTCGGGCGAGCAGCCGTTTGTCTTTTACGAGGGGCCGCCGACGGCCAATGGTCGCCCTGGCCTGCATCATGTGATCAGCCGAACCTTCAAGGACATCATTCTGCGCTATCGGGCGATGCAGGGCTATAAGATTATCGGACGCCGCGAAGGCTGGGACACGCACGGGCTGCCCGTTGAGATCGAGGTCGAGAAGAAGCTTGGCTTTAGCGGCAAGCCCGACATCGAGAAGTACGGCATCGCCGCCTTCAACAAGCTCTGTCGCGAGAGTGTCTGGGAGTACATTCAGGAGTGGAAGACTTTTACCAAGCGCATCGCCTACTGGGTTGATGAGGATGGCTACTACACCTACGACAATAAGTACATCGAGTCGCTTTGGTGGATCTTGCGCCAGCTTTGGCAGCGTGACCTGCTGTTTCGTAACTATAAGGTGACGATGCACTGCCCACGCTGCGGCACCAGCCTTAGCGACCACGAGGTTTCGCAGGGTGCTCGCGACGATGTGGACGATCCGAGCGTCTTTCTAAAGTTTCGCGTGACGGGCGATAGTGTGCCCCACGCCGGGGTCAATGTTCAGTCGCTCGCTGGTGCCTTTCTGGTCGCCTGGACAACGACACCGTGGACACTTCCCGCCAATGTGGCCCTTGCGGTGAAGCACGAGGCCGATTATGTCGAGGTTGAGTACGAGGGCGAACGGCTGATTATGGCGAAGGCGCTGTATCAGCGCGTGCTGGGCGACGAGACGCAGGTGCTACGTACCTTCCGGGGGAATGATCTGGTCGGTCTGCGCTACGAGCGCCTGTTTGACGGCGTGCCTGGTACCGGCGACACGGTTGATCTGACCACCGCCTATCGCGTGATCGCCGACGAGATTGTCACGCTGGACGACGGCACCGGCATTGTGCATATCGCCCCGGCGTACGGCGACCTCGATGTGGGGCGCAAACACGGGCTGCCGACACTCTTCTCGGTAGACCTGAATGGCAAGGTCATGCCTGAGTTTGAAGCACTCGGCTTCGCGGGTAAGTTCTTCAAAGAGGCCGACCCCGACATCACGCGCAACCTGAAGGAGCGCGGGCTGCTGCTGAAGAGCGGGCGCGTGCGTCACTACTATCCGTTCTGCTGGCGCTGCGGCACGCCGCTGCTCTTCTACGCCAAGCCGTCGTGGTACATCAAGACGACGGCGTTCAAGGCTGATTTGGTGGCGAATAATCAGCAGATTCATTGGGTGCCTGAGCATATCCGCGATGGGCGCTTCGGCAACTGGCTAGAGAATAATATTGATTGGGCGATCAGCCGCGAGCGTTACTGGGGCACGCCGCTGCCAATCTGGACGAACGCCGATGGTAGCCACATGGAATGTGTCGGCAGCGTCGCTGAATTGGCCGAGAAGGCGGGGCGTTCGCTTGACGCGCTGGATCTGCATCGGCCTTATGTTGATGATGTGACCTGGGAAGACCCGCAGCACGGCACGATGCGCCGCATTCCCGATGTAGCCGACTGCTGGTTCGACAGCGGCGCGATGCCCGTGGCCCAGTGGCACTACCCGTTCGAGAATCAGCAGCTCTTTGAGGCGGCGCACCCGGCTGACTACATCTGCGAGGCGGTAGACCAGACCCGTGGCTGGTTCTACACGCTCCACGCCGAGAGCACGCTGCTGTTTGACCGCCCCGCTTTCAACAATGTGATCTGCCTCGGGCACATTCTGGACGAACACGGCCAGAAGATGAGCAAGAGCAAAGGCAACATCGTGACGCCCGCCGAGGTGATCGACACCTACGGCGTGGACGCGCTGCGCTGGTATCTCTTCGCCTCAGCGCCCCCCGGCAACCCGCGCCGCTTCAGCCTGGCGCTGGTCGGCGAAAGCCTGCGGAAGTTCCTGCTGACGCTGTGGAACACCTACAGCTTCTTTGTCACCTACGCCTCGCTTGATGGGTGGACGCCGGGGGTGGGGACACGGGGACACGGGGATGCGGGGACGCCCGATGCGTCGGGAGAAACGCAAGATGTTGCGGCTCTACAGCCGATTGACCGTTGGGCATTGGCGGCGCTGAATGGTCTAGTGCGCGATGTGACCGCCGACTTCGAGGCGTATGAGGTCTATCCGGCGGCGCGCAGCATCGAGCGTTTTGTCGATGAGCTGTCGAACTGGTACGTGCGCCGCAACCGTCGCCGCTTCTGGAAGAGCGAGGCTGACGCCGATAAGCAGGCCGCCTACAGCACGCTCTACACCTGTCTGCTGACCCTGGCGAAGCTCACGGCACCGTTCACACCGTTTATCAGCGAGGTGATCTACCGCAACCTGACGGGGCAGATGGCGGGCGCACAGAGCGACGGTGTGGCCGCAAGTGTCCACTTAGCGAGTTGGCCGAAGGCCGACGCCGCGCTGCTTGATGAAGGACTGGTCGCCGACACCGCCGCGTTGCTCAGTGTGGTGAGTTTGGGCCGCGCCGCACGCAAGGGCGCAAACCTGAAGGTACGTCAGCCGTTGAGCGAGCTGTGGGTGCGCTCAAGCACCCCGGCGGTGACGGAGGGCGTGCGGCGCTTCGAGGCCGATCTGCGCGACGAGCTGAACGTCAAGGCGGTGCGCTACCTCGACGCTGCCAGCGCGATTGTTGAGTATCGCTTCAAGCCGAATCTGCGTTTGCTCGGCAAGAAATACGGCAAGCAGGTGCCCGCGCTCACAGCGGCGCTCAAAGATCTGGCGGGCGACGCGGCCCGCGCTGCCGCGCACACGGTTGAGGCAGGACAGCCCGTGCAGCTTACGGTGGACGGGCAGACTTTCGCGCTGCTGCCTGAGGAAGTGCTGGTGGAGAGTAGCGCCCCCGCCGGGTACGCCGTGGCCGAAGACAACGGTCTGATTGTCGCCCTCAACACCGCGATCTCGCCCGAGCTGCGCCTTGAAGGGGCCGCCCGCGATCTGGTGCGAAGCGTGCAGGACGCCCGTAAACACGCGGGGCTTGCCATCTCGGATCGCATTGCGCTCTATCTGACGAGCGCGAACGAGGGCGAGCTGCTGGCGCAGACCGTCGCTGCATGGGGCGACTATCTGCGCGGCGAGACGCTGGCGACGAGCTTGAGCGTGGAGCCGGCGCCCGAAGGCGCACACAGCGAACAGATCGAGTTTGGCGATGGCGAGGTGACGGTGGGGGTGGCGCGGGGGTGAGGGGACAGGGGGTGAGGGGGACAGGGGGTGAGCGCTCGCTACGCTCGCGCAGGGGACACGGGGACAAGGGGAACCTAATGCCATCACCCCCGTGTCCCCGTGTCCCCGTGTCCCCGTGTCCCCGTGTCCCCGTGTCCCCTTGTCATCGCGATGGAGGCTTATGACCGACGATCTGCTTGACCAAATGGCGGCCCCTTGCCCCCCTTGGCGTCACTATTTGGTGGGCGGCGCACGCCTGGGGCGCACGGACGACGGGCTGCGCCTGCTGACCGACGGCGCGACGGCGCACGCCTACAGTGACGCCCAGATTGACGACTACCAGGGGCGGCCCGGCGCGTCTTTTGTGCGCCAACCGCCCCTGCGGTTGCGCCTACGCGCTCGCTTCTCGCACGAGGCGGGCGAGTTGCGCGGCACGGCGGGCTTCGGCTTCTGGAATTACCCCAGCGCCTGGCCCCCACGGATGCCACGGGCGGTCTGGTTTTTCTACGGCTCGCCGCCGGGGGATATGCCGCTGGCGCTGGGTGTGCCGGGCCAAGGCTGGAAAGCCGCCACCATTGACACGGGGCGACGCAGCGCCCTGGTGCTGGCGCCACTGGCACCCGTGATCGTGCCGCTGCTGTGGAGTGCGCCGCTCTATCGGGGGCTGTGGCCGCCTATTCAGCGGGCGGTGGGCGTGGCCGAAACCATTGTGCCCGCCCCGCTGACCGCGTGGCACGAGTATGTGCTTGAGTGGGGTGAGCGCACCAGTCGCTTCCTGGTGGACGGGCGGGTGGTGCTTGATGAGGCACCGTCGCCGCGTGGGCCGCTCTGCTTCGTCGCCTGGATCGACAACCAATATCTCGTGGCAACCCCCCAGGGGCGCTTCCGCTGGGGGGTTCTCGCTGCGCCGGGGCAGCAGTGGCTAGAGTTTAGCGAACTGACGATCACGGAGACGTGAGACAAGGGGACAGGGGGACACCAGATGTCCCCCTGTCCCCTTGTCTCCCTGTCTCCTGCTACCAAGTCAGGCTTAGCATGGAACAGTTGAGGCCCGAGCCGATGCCGAGCAGGCCCACGTGATCACCGGGGTTGAGCCGGCCAGTCTCGGCGGCTTGGGCCAGGCTGATGGGCAGGGCGGCGGGGCCGATGTTGCCCAGGACGGGGAAGTTCAGGTAGAGCTTAGACGGCGTGATGCCGAGCGCCTCGGCGGTGGCGGCCATGTGGCGGGCACCCACCTGATGCGGCGCGTAGAGCGCAATCTGGTCGTCACTCCAGTTTGCCAGCGACTCTTGCGCGAGCGACCACGTTTCGGCGGCGAGCTGCACACCGGCGACGAGCAGCGCGCCTGCGTCGGTCTTCATATAATTAGGCATGCCGAGACACAGTTCGTTGTGCTCGGTGGCAGCCAGCGAGACCACGCCATTGAGCCGGTGGCCGCGCTTTGCGACGCTCGTATGGGCGAGGAGCATGGCGGCGCCGCCGGAGCCGAGGGTCAGGGTGGCGAAATTATCGCGGAAATCCTGCATCGTCGTCTCGGGGCGCTGGAGCCGCTCGATGGTGGACATCACCGCGTCCTGCGCGCCCTCGCCATCAACGATTAAGGCGTACTGCGTCTCGCCAGCCTCAATCATCATTGCGGCAATCGCCATCCCGTTGAGGAACCCGAGGCAGGCGTTTCGCACATCGTAGTTAATTGCACGGGGCGAAAGGCCCAAATTACGATGGACGAAACATGCCGTCGAAGGCTCAAGGAAATCTTGGCAGACGGAGGTGTTGATGACGACACCGATGGCGCTGGGGTCAACCTCGGCGGCGGCAAGCGCCTTGCGGGCGGCCAGGGTCGCCACCTCACTCGGCCTGGTGCCTTGGTCCCAGAAGCGACGCTCACGGATGCCAGAGAGTTGTTCGAGCCGGCCCTTTGGGAAGCCGAGGCGCTGCATCGTGTCGCTAAGCTGATCCTCGAGCCAGTTCGAGCTGATCTTGTGCGGGGCTAACTCGTAGCCCAGCGCCTCGACCGCGACGTTCGTAAAGCGCACGCCCAACCTCCAGGTCTGCATAAGGTGAAAAGCCCGCCGTATCCTACCATACTTCCTGTGATGGGGCGCAACCAGTAGGGTCGGGCTACGTCAAAGTCCGGTTGCCGCGCCAGCCCTCACCCCCCTGCCCCCTCTCCCAAAGCGGGAGAGGGGGAGCCGGAAGCGTCCTGCTGCGGAATCTCCCCTCTCCCCGTGTGGGAGAGGGGCCAGGGGAGAGGGGTAAAAGGCGACGTTGCAACCGCCATGCCCGTTTGCTGCGCCCACATTGACTACCCGCCCCCCGGCGGGTATACTTTTGCGCGCAGCTTTGATGCCCACGCTAGTGTACGTCGGCGGAGATGCGCGACAGGTTTTGTACCACGAAGCGCACGAAGGTCACGAAGGCCGAACCGCGTGCGGCTGCACTCCGTGCCGTACGAGATCACCACTCGGACTGAAACCTGAACCCTTGGCTGAGCTTCGCAATGGCGTCTGCTCGCACCCCCACATCTGATGAGCATGAGGCGGCGGGCCGTGCGTTTGAGGCCGTCTACCGTGATGGGGCGCTGTGGCCCGAGGCGCCCTTGGAATTGCCATCAGGGGCGCGGGTGCGCGTACAGATTTTGCTGCCGGTAGACTCGCGTGAGGACGCTATGCCCCCTGCCACAACGGCATTGCACAAATATGGGCTGGCGGTCGGGCTGGTGGCGACGGGGCTGGCGCTGGCCGTGCTGGCGCAACTGGCCGTCGCTAATGCGCTGCTGCCGCTGGGCGTTATCGGCTATGTGCTGGCCGTGGCCCTGGTGGCGGCGGGGGCACAGGCACCTGCGCTGGCGGCGGCGCTGCCGGGACAAGCGCCGCGTCTGCTGGGCGGCGGGCCGCGCTTTTGGCTGACGCTGGTGGCGCTGCTGGCGGGGACGCTGGCCTTTACCACGAGTGTCGGCAATCGCTATACGCCTTTTAATGTCGTGCCGTGGCTCGTCGCCGTGGGCTGCTTTTTGGTCGCGCACGTTGACTACCGACTGCTGACGGACAAGACAAGTCTCTGGCGCAAAGGCGCGCTGCGCGCTTGGCTCACCCGCGAGCGCCTGATCACGCTGGCGCTGCTGGTGGCGATCCTGGCGCTTGGCGCGGTCTTTCGCTTTGCGGCCCTGGGCGATAATCCGCGTGATATGAACAGCGATCAGGCCGAGAAGCTGCTGGATGTCGGCGATGTGCTGCGCGGGACGAACTACATTTTCTTTGAGCGGAATACGGGCCGTGAGCCGTGGCAGTTCTATTGGACGGCGGGGCTGATTA
>CAIWXH010000197.1 GCA_903916565.1 uncultured Oscillochloris sp.
AACGTCCCCGGCTCTTGTAGCTGCGAAGCCTGCCTTCGCAGGCTATCCAGGCCGCGCAGGCGGCCTTCGCAGCCCATAGCCCGTGGCTTCCGCCACCGGGCGGGCGTTTTGGACGGGCACGGTGCTTCACAACCGCTATAGCAATCCTACACAGATTGTTGCCCGCCCGGTGGCTGAAGCCCCCGGCTACGCGGTACGAAGGCCGCCTGCGCGGCCTGCTTCAGCCCCCGGCGTCACAACCCGGATGGGATTGCGCTAGTGACGCCTTGCGGCTTTGCGGCTTTGCGGCTTTGCGCGAGATCTCCCTGTCTTTGGCCGCGCTTCTTGCTGCGTTCAGCCTGTGACCTGAAACCCGGCCCCTGAAACCTTGTTTACTCCGTCTGGATTCGCAAATCCACATCCGCCGGGGTGAAGAAGAGCCGCGCCGTGCCGCCACTCAGCGCCGTCAGCGCCTCCTGCTTCCGCAGCGTGTGGAAGATCGCCAGCTTGTCGCTGGCGGGCAGATCGGCGCCCAAGCCCGCGAAGAAGGCGCGTACCCGCTCGCCCTCGGCGGCACCGGTGATGCGTGCCGCCGCCTCCTCGACCGCCTGACGCACCTCCATCAGCCGCCCGCGCAGATCCTCGGCGGCGATCTCGCCCTCGATCTGGCGCATCAGCACCTCATTCTCGCTCTCCTGATGCTGCAGCCGGTTCAGGCGGTTGGTCGTCTCCTGAATAATCTCCTGAAGAATGCGCTGCGTCGTCGGGTCTTTACAGGTGACGGCGCGCACCTCGACGGCGTGCAACTGCGCGCCGCGCTCGGCGTAGAAGGGGTCATCGTCGCCCAGCACCGCCGCGCCAATCACCTCGTTGAACGCGGCCAGAAAACGCTCAAGCGAAACTTGCGAGACGGCCTGGATAATGTCGCTGCGGGCGTGCGAGCAGATGTCGCCCGGCGCATCGTCGGTCGTACGCACCATCTGCTCGACCTCGACAATCTGCCAGAAGAAGGTCAGGCCGACCACCAGCTCGACATTGTCCTGGGTGCGAACCTCAAACTCGTACCACATAAACTTGGGCCGCAGGTCAAGGTGCGTAATCTTCAGCTCGCGCCGATCCTTGTGGATGCCGCTCGACCAGCGAAACTGCACCAGCTCGCTGTAGGGTTCGAGGAAGAACGAGCGCTCGGCATCGCGGCCCCAGTAGACGGTAAAGGCACCGTCGCGGCCCTTCACCACCACGGCCTCGTGGTTCTCCAGCAGAATGCGCCGCCGCACCTCGACAATCTCCTGATGCGGCGTCGGCACAAAGACCTGGGGCACCGTGATCAGGTCGAGGCCGCCGCCACGGGTGTCGCGCACCAGCACCGCCGTCATCGCGTCAATGTTCACCCCGTCGCGAGGCGACTCCAGCACCTCCTCGGTTGGGCCAAGCAACACACTCTGCTCGCCGCGCTCCACGCGGATGGTGCCGCTGCGCTGGTCAATCAGGCGCATGTACTGATTGCGCTTCAGCGGAATGGCGGTGCGTTGCTCGTCCACCTCCTCGGTCGCGCCCAGGAAGTAGCGCCGGGGGCCGACGATGTTGTGGGTTTCGCCGGTGGCCGTGTCGCGCAGACGCACATATTCAGTCGGGCCAAGCACCAGCGCCGAGCGCCGCTGGGCGGTCGCCAGCGGCGGCGTGATCACGCTGCCGGGGCCATTGACGACCCGCCGGGTCGTCGGCGTCTCGATCAGCAACTGCTCGTCGTCTTTCAGCAAGTAGAGCCAGGGGGTGAGCATGGTGCGCTCCTTGGTGAGGTGTTTGTTTGACACTTATAGGTGTCAGTATAACACTATTTAACGCGAGACGCAAGCGTTTTTATGAAAAGACCTGGGCTTCCGGGGGACTGAAGTCCCCGGCTCTTGGCGACGAAGCCTGCCTTCGCAGGCTGGTTGAGGCCGCGCAGGGCGTAGCACGACGAAAAGACCTGTCAGGTGCTTGCACCTGACAGGTCTGGGAGCGCCACCGGCTCGGTCTGAAACCTGCGACCTGAACCCTTGTCTTAGCGCCACCGGCTCGGTCTGAAACCTGAAACCCGGCACCTGAACCCTTGCCTTACTGCTGCTGCTGTTGCGCCTCTAGCGCTTCGATACCCTGGCGCACTGCGTCGTCGGGCGGGGGCGGGGTGCTGCCCATCGGGCGCGGGTTCACCTCTTCGTCAGGAATGGGCGCCTCGGTGGGGGCGACCTTCACCCCGACGGCCAAGTGGCTCTCGGCGCGACCCTTGAACACGCCTTTGGTCGGCGGCACATCGGCGTAGTCACGCCCGACGGCGGTGCGAATATGCCGCCCGCCCGCCACCAGATTGTTCGTCGGGTCAAAGCCCACCCAGCCCAGCTCCGGCAGCAGCGCCTCGACCCAGGCGTGGGTCGCGTCCTGCTCCGAGCGGTCGTGATCCTCGCTGCGGTGGAAGAGGTACCCGCTCACATAGCGGCAGGGAATACCCAAGTTTCGCACCATGGTGATCATGATGTGGGCGAAGTCCTGGCAGACGCCCTTGCGCGATTCCAGCGCCAGATCAATCGGCGAGTCCACCTCGGTGTGTTCGGGATCATAGGCGAAGGTCTGGTACATGCGCTCGGTCAGCTCGCGCAGCACGGTCAGCGGGTCGTCGCGGCGACAGACTTCCAGCTCAGTGGCGAGGCGCTCGATCAGCGGCGTCGCAAGCGCAAACTGGCTCGGCACCAGAAAGTCCCAGTGATCCTCGGCCCAGGTCAGCGCATCAAGATCGGCCCAGGCACTGGTGGACAGCGCCTTGGGCGGCGGCGGCGGCGGCGGCAGAATCACAATCGCCTCGGCGCTGATCGTCGTGGTCTTGTGCGGCGCCGGAATGTCGAAATGGTGAACGGTGTTGCCGTAATTGTCGCTATAGCTGCTCACGCGGGCGCTTGGGCTGACCGTCAGCTTAAAGCTGAGGCAGCGCTGGGCACCCTCTGAGCGCGGCTGCATGCGTACCTCGGTGACGCTCTCGCTCACCGGGGCGCTATAGCGGAAGCGGGTTTTGTGGAGAATCGAGTAGTACATATCAGGAGGCGAGGGCTGACTCGGCGGAGTAACTCACGTAGGCTTGGTAGATCGCGCTGTGGATGCCAAAGCACTCACGTCTGATGCTGTTGAGGTAGGCGTGCATATCATCAGACATAATTTCATCAACCTGGCCGTAGTCAAGCGCGGCGCGCAGCCTGCCCGCCAAACGCTCGGCCCGGCCCGCCCAGCGCGAGTTGGTCGTCACCGAGATGGCCTTCAGGCTGCGCTGGATGCGGTCGGCGGCGAAGCGCAGCGAGCGGGGCGACTCGCTGTCAAGCAGCAGAAATTCGGCCACCGTCGCGGGCTGCACATCGGCGGTGTAAACCTTGCAATACGCCTCAAAGGCGGTGCAGCATTTGAGCAGCGCGACCCAGTCGTTGAACTCAAGCAGCACGTCGGGCGCACTGGTGAGGAAGGGCTGGAAGTGGACATCGAGCAGCAGGGCGGTGGAGCCAGCCCGCTCAAGGTTGCGGCCCACCTGAATGAAGAACCAGCCCTCGCCGTGACTCATCGTGCTGTCGGTGACGCCCTGGAAGAGATGCGCGCCCTCTTTGACCGACTGGTAGAACTCGATTGGTTCGCCCTGCCAGATCTTCGCCGTAGACTTGGCCCGCACGCGCAGATAGAGCCGGTTGAGCTGCTCCCACATCTCGGAGCTAATCTGCTCGCGCACTTGGCGGGCGTTCTCGCGGGCCAGGGCGATGCAGGTGCCAATCGCGCTCTGGTTCGTCGGCTCGAAGGTCAGCGCCTCGGTGATGGCGTAGGGGTCATCGGGCGTGGCAAACGACGAACTCTGGAGCGCCTCCAGCGTGCGTGCCCAGCGTGGTCGCGCCGACTCCCGATCCTGGTCGAGGGTCTGCGTCAGCCCGACGCCCAGCACCCGCGCCGTATGCTCGGCCCGCTCCAGATAGCGGCTCATCCAATAGAGATTGTCTGCGACCCGAGAGAGCATAAGCTACCTACTCAAACAAAACCCACGTATCTTTGCTGCCCCCGCCCTGCGAGGAGTTGACGACGAGCGAGCCTTTCTTCAGCGCGACGCGGGTCAGGCCGCCGGGCACAATCGTGATCTGGTCGCCGCCGTTGAGAATGTAGGGCCGCAGGTCAACGTGGCGCGGCTCGACCTG
>CAIWXH010000198.1 GCA_903916565.1 uncultured Oscillochloris sp.
GCGTGATACGAACCAGCATAGACGGCCCCGTAATACTGGAAGCCATGCCAGAAACCCCAACCGCCCCCATTCACGTCACCAACGGGGTAGTCGAACCCGTCCGCGACGGCTTGCAGTGAAGCCTGGGCAGCCACCGACGGGCTGCCACCAACCAGTGGCAAGCTCGTCAGCGGTGCGAGCAGGAGCGCTACGAAGAGTAGCGCCATCATCCGAGTCAGCGTGCGAAGCGTGATGCTGCGTTCCATTCTGTAAGTCCTTCCGATACAATCCAGGGCGTGCGAGGTTGGACAGAGGGAGTAAACCCCACAGCGGGGTCTTTTCCAGATGAATGTTGAGGGCTTTTGCTCAGACGCCAGTTCCCCTCTCTCCCTCTCCCAGAGCGGAAGAGGGAGAGAAGGAAGAAGTGTGGCGTGGCAGTCCTTTTTTTGAACGACAGGATCTAGCGCCGAATCATCGGCACAAACACCCGGTGCGTCACCGTGACCGCACCACCCGACGGGAGCAGCGGGGGCATCAGCGAGTCATTCGCCAAGGTCGGAAAGAGGCCCTGCGCCGGGAGCGATTGCCCCAGGAAGTTCGTCCAGCCGCTGTCACGGGTGATGTAAAACAGCCGGTGCTGAATGTAGGTCACGTAGGCGCTGGCCGGGTTGACCGATGAGCGAATGGGGTAGTAGAGGCCCAGGCCGTGCGTGTTGTCGAGGTTCACGTCGTAGGTGCGCTCGCCACCCTGGTAGGGATCGACGTAGGGGAACTTGCGGCTCGCGTGTGACTCGTAGGGCACAAACTTCTGGTTGTTGGGCAGCGCCAGGGCTACGACCTGATCCGCAGCCGCTTGCACTGCCGGGTCGCTAATGCCGCCTTTCACCTTCTGCGCCAAGTCCACCACGTCAACGTAGCTGTCTTCGTCGTTCGGCTCAATCGGCAGCCCCTCGCCCGAGTCGTACTTCTGCATTGACGTACGCAGCGTCTTGAGCGCCTCGCGGCGGGGGATGAGGTCGCCTTGCACATACGCCAAGAGGCTGGTGCCGAGCCCACTGATTGCGGCGTTCAACGCATCGAAGTGCGCCATGTCGAAGACGGCGATGGTGTAGGGGGCGTTCTCGGCATTCACCCGCTCGGCGTAGCGGGTGGCAACGCTGATCGCGTAGGCCCGTGGGTCGGCGGCGCTGGCCGCAAGCTGGCGGTAGCTGTCGTAGGCGAAGACGCCCCAGCCCGTGTTGGGCGAGGCAATCACGAAGTTGGCAAGACCGGCGACAATCGCCGTGTTCTCGAAGAGGCCGAACGAGCAACCGTCGAAGTGGACGACATCCAACTTCCGCGCACCGTCGTCCGTCGCCGCCTGAAGCGCGAGCCGCACCTCAAGTGGGGTCAGGAACGGGCGCGTGTTCCCCGCGCTTTTGCTCGTCTCGTCTTGCGCGATGCCCACCACCCCGTTGGCGTGATCGACAAGCGCCAGGGCGTAGTAGTCGGTCGCGGGCAGGCCGCTGCCGCCGCGCCCCCAGGTCACGAAATCGCGCAGCGTCTCCATCGCGTCCATCTGCGCTTCGGGCTGCTGGGTCTTTGTCCACACACCAGCGGCGTCGAGGGTGTAGTGATAGGTGTCATTCGCGCCGGGGCCGTCGTAGAGGATGGCGACCTGCACATTGGCCTGCGGGCCTGCCTTCTGCACGCGGTAGAGCATCCCGTTGAGCGCCTCGTTTTCGCCCATCCACGGGTCGAGGTTGTTGTCCGCCGCCGCGTAGATCAGCAGCGTCCAACTCTTGTTCGCGGTGTTGGACAC
>CAIWXH010000199.1 GCA_903916565.1 uncultured Oscillochloris sp.
CCCGCCGGGTGCGCCTGCCCCTGCCGCCCTACCTGCTGGTCAGCCGGGTCACCAAGCTCGACGCGCAGCGCGGCGAGTTCAAGCCCTCCACCGTCACCACCGAGTACGACATCCCCGTCGGCGCGTGGTACTCGGTCGATGGTCAGCCACCCCTCGCCATCGCCGTCGAGTCCGGCCAGTGCGACCTCCTGCTGATCAGCTACCTGGGGATCGACTTCTCCTGTAAGGGTGAGCGGGTCTACCGCCTGCTCGACTGCACCCTGACGTTTTTGGACGAACTGCCCAAGGACGGCCAGACCCTGCGCTACGACATCAGCATCAACTCGTTTGCCCGTAGCGGCGAGACCCTGCTCTTCTTCTTCAGCTACGAGTGCTTTGTCGGCGAGCGCATGGTGCTGAAGATGGACGGCGGCTGCGCCGGGTTCTTCACCGATGCCGAGTTGGACGGCGGGCGCGGCGTGGTCGACTCGCGTGACGATAGTGACCAGCGCCGCCGGGCTATCCGCCAGAGCTTCGCGCCGCCCCTGGCTACATCCCGCCGTTCCCTGACCGACGCTGACCTCGACCTGCTGATCGTCGGGCGGGTGGCCGACTGCTTCGGCCCGGCCTACGACCAACACGGGCGCAACCCCTCCCTGCGCCTGCCCGCCCGCCAGATGCTCATGCTCAGCCGGGTGATCAGCATTGACCCGCAGGGTGGCGACTGGAGCCTCGGCCTCGTGGTTGGCGAGCAGGATCTAACCCCGCAAAGCTGGTTCTTCCCCTGCCACTTCCAGGACGATCAGGTCATGGCCGGGTCGCTGATGGCCGATGGCTGTAGCCAGTTGCTCCAGATCTTCATGCTTTCGCTGGGCCTCCAGACCTACACCTTCGACGCCCGTTTCCAACCCATCCCCGGTGTGGCCCAGGTGGTGCGCTGCCGAGGCCAGGTGCAGCCCACCACCGGCGTTCTCACCTACCGCCTAGAGGTGACGGCCCTCGGCCTGGAGCCGCAGCCCTTCGCCTACGCCAACATCGACGTGATCCTGGAAGGGCGCGTGGTGGTGCGCTTCCGCGACCTGGCCCTCCAGTTGGTGGAGAAAGACCCGCGTGTAGCTCCGCCCGCCGTCCTGGAGCGCCCCGTCGCCACGCAGCCGCCGCGCTACGACGAGGCCCGCATTCAGCAGTTCACCACCGGCTCAATCGCCGCCTGCTTTGGCCCCGAGTACGCGATCTACGACCACCGCCGTGCCCCGCGCAACCCCAACGGCGACCTCCAGTTGATTAGCCGGGTAATCTCGCTCGACGGACAGCGCGGCGAGATCGTCCCTGGCGCGAGCCTGGTGGCCGAGTACGATGTTCCGGCCAACCCCTGGTTCTGCCGCAACAACAGCTATCCCACCACGCCCTACGCGGTGCTGATGGAGATCGCCCTCCAGCCCTGCGGCTTCCTGACCAGCGCCCTCGGCACGACATTGACCGACCCCGAGCAAGATTTCTACTTCCGCAACCTCGACGGCACCGGCCACCTGCTGCGCGAGGTGGACATCCGGGGCCGCCGGATTACAGCGCGAGCCAGCCTGACTTCCTCGAACGCGATCACGGGCATGATCATTCAGAAGTTCGACTTCGCCCTCGCCCTCGACGGCGCTGATTTCTACGTCGGTGACGCAGCCTTCGGCTACTTCAGCGCGCCCGTGCTGGCCAACCAGACCGGCCTGGACGGCGGGCGAATCAAACCGGCCTGGCACGAGTCGGCGGGCGCGGCGGGCGGCGTGATGATCGACCTGCGCAGCGACGCCCACCCGCTCTTCCGCGCTCAGCCCGGTCGCGTCCACGAGCGCCTCGCTGGGGGCCAGCTTAGCCTGATTGACCGCGCCCTCATCATCCCACAGGGCGGCCAGCACGGCGCGGGCTACGTCTACGCCGAGAAAAAGGTTGACCCAGCAAACTGGTTCTTCCCCTGCCACTTCTACACCGACCCCGTCATGCCGGGGTCGCTAGGCGTCGAGGCGATCCTGGAGGCCATGCAGGTCTACGCGCTGCACAACGGGCTAGGCCGCGATCTGCGCTCGCCGCACATCACCTCGCCCGTGGGCCAGCGCACCATCTGGAAGTACCGGGGCCAAATCCTACCCAGCGCCGGGATCATGCGCCTGGAGGCGCACATCAGCCGGGTCGAGCAGCGCGGCGACCAGATCATCATCCTCGCCGACGCCAGCCTCTGGCGCGACCAACTGCGGATCTACGAGGTGCGCGACCTGGGATTGGCGCTGGTTGAGGGTTGACGCACGACCTTTCAAGAGTACGATAGCAATCCTCTTGGGGTTGTTGTATAGAGTCAAGGCTTTAGCCGGATAAGGCCGCCTAAAGGCTCGACACCTTTTCATAACCAGTTGAGGATTGCTATACCGCAGGCTGGAAGCCCGCGCTACCAACTGTCACGCTGAATCCTGGCACCTGAAACCTTGTCTAAGGCATGTTTCAATCCAGATTGACAATTCAGCGACGAAACGATGACGCGGTGAGGCGCTCCGTATCGCCTCATCGCCTCGGCGCATCATCGCAAGACGGTAAAGCTGAATGTGCCCATTTTGAAACATGCCTAAGACAAGGTTTCAGGTGCCAGATTTCAGGTTTACAGTTTGGCGAGGATGTGAGGATGCGACGAGGCGCTGCTCTCGCATCCTCGCGTCCTCGCGTCTCCGCCACACTGTAAAGCTGTTCTGAACCTTGTCTAAGGC
>CAIWXH010000200.1 GCA_903916565.1 uncultured Oscillochloris sp.
ACCTTCGTGAGCTATCTGACCTACTGCCTCGCCGGCGCTGCCCTCGCCGCGCGCCGCCCGACTGACCCGGCGCTTGCGGGCGACTGGCTCAGCTTGTTGCCACGCTGGAGCCACGGTGCCCTGCTGCCGGTGCCGATCATCCTGCGCGATCTGGCCGCCCTGCCCAGTGTCGCCGCCGCACGCCACGGCACCGCCGCCATGATCACCGACCTCCTCGTCGCCCGCACCGCCGAACAGGGTTGCCCGCACGCCGCCGAGGCGCTGGTCGCAGCGCTGCGCGAAGGCCGCGCCCTCCTGCTGCTCGACGGCTTCGACGAGGTGGTGGGCGATGCCGTGTTGCCCCGCGTAGCCGAGGCGATCCGTGACGCGGCCACGGTCTTCCCTGGGCCAATCCTCATCACCTGCCGCGTGCTGGATTATCAGGAAGTGCAGCCAGTGGCCGGGCAGCCGCAGCGCCCGCGCCAGGTGGCGGGCTTCGCGCCCTTCACCCTCGCTGATCTGCGCGACGAGCAGGTCAGCCAGTTCATCGGTGCCTGGTATCGCGAACTGGCGGCCAGCGGGCGGCGCACGCCCGCCGCTGCCGCCGCCGCCATCCACGAAATGCAGGGCGCGGTGCAGAGCCGCGACGAGCTACGCGCCTTGGCAAATACCCCGTTGCTGCTCACCCTGATGGCGCAGGTGCATGCCTTCCGGGGCACCCTGCCCACCGCCCGTGCGCTGCTCTATGCGGCATCTATCGAATTGCTGCTGCTGCGCTGGCGGCAGCCCCGTGACCAGCCCGACCTGATTACGCGCCTGGGCCTCAGCAACTTCGGCAGCGGCGAACTGCTGACCCTGATGGCCCGCCTGGGCTACGAGGCCCACACCTTGGCCGAGCGCGATCAGCGCTCCAGCGGCCCCGCCGACCTAAGCGAGGAGGCGGTGCTGAAGGTACTCAAAGCGACCTTCGGCACGTATGACGAACAGCGCAAAGGCGCGTTAGCTGAAATCGTGCTGCACGCCCTCGTGCGTGGCAACGGGCTGCTGCTCAAGCGCGGGCCAGAGGTCTACACCTTCGCCCATCGCACCTTTCAGGAGTTCCTGGCTGGCTATTACCTCAAAGGCCAGCGCAACGCGCAGCAGCTCTGTCGCGAGCACGCACGGCAGGTGCATTGGCACGAGGCGCTGCTGCTGCTGGCGGGCTCCCAGGTGCTCGGTGAGCAAGAGTTGGAGAAGCCCCTCGGTCTGTCCACGCGGCTGCTGGACGACGGCGGCCCGCTGGAACAGGTGCTCGCTGGCGAGGTGCTGGCCCTCGTCGGCCAGGAGCGGGCGCGCAGTTTCGACCCGCCCCTGGTCGCGCCGGGCGGGCTGTGGCCCCGCGCCCTCCGCACCCTGCGCGACATCCAGGGTCGTGGGAGCGCACCTGCGGTGCCAGCGGCGCTCCGTCACCGTGCCGGACTGGCGCTTGGACGCCTCTGCTATGGCGAGCTGAAGGAACTCGCGCTGCCCGAGGGACGCCCGACGACGCCCGACCCACGCCTGCCCCTGGCCGTCGTCGGGGTGCCCGCGTTGCAGACCGCCGTTTGGCGCAAGGCGCTAGAGGAGCACTACTGGTGCCAGATTGCGGCGGGGCCGTTTTGGTCAGGGGATGATCGCAACGCAAAGCTGACGCAGGCGCAGATCGCGCAGCCCTACCGCATCGCCCGCTACCCCGTGACCAACGCCGACTACGCCCGCTTCCTGGCGGCCAACGGCCCAACGGGCTACGACCCCGAGCGGCCCTGGTGGACGGACGAGGGGCGGAAGTATCTGCTGCCGGGTGGCTTTCGGTACGCAGACGAGCCAACGCAGATCACGCACCCGCGCTTCTGGTCGGTGGCGCGCTACCACGGGCCGCTGCAGCCCGTGGTCGGCGTAAGCTGGTACGAGGCGGCGGCCTACTGCCGCTGGCTGACCGTCGAAGGTCATACGCACGGGTGGCTTGCCGCCGAGGCGCTGATTCGGCTGCCCACTTGGCATGAATGGGAGCGTGCGGCCCGCCACACCGACCAGCGCCGCCACCCGTGGGGCGCTGCGCCGCCCGACCCGGAACGGGCGAACTACCGTGAGACGCAGCTTGGTGCCCCGTCGCCGGTGGGCTGCTTTCCGCTAGGCGCAGCTGTCTGTCACGCCCACGATCTGCTGGGGAATGTGTTAGAGTGGACGGCAAGCCCGTGGGAGCAATGGGGACAGTGGCAAGAAGACTTTACACAATCTGGGCGTGTAACCCTCAGTTACACCTATTTTAATGACAGCACGGATGAGCTATGCTGCGGCGCCCGCATCAGGAACTACCCGGACTTCAGGTACATCAACTGGGGATTTCGGGTGGTTCAGTCCCTCCGCGCTCATTGAATAAGGCTTCTGGATGCTGAATTCTGGCTTCTGGCTGCTGGTCTCCTGAATCCTTGGGGGTCTGGGGGCTACGCCCCCAGCCGCGCGCAGCGCGGAATCGCGGTGTAAAAAGTTACTGCTATGCCCAAGACCTTCCGCAACCTCTACGACCAGATCTACGCCTTCGAGCACCTGCTTGCGGCCTACCGGCGGGCACGACGCGGGAAGCGGCGGCGCCCCGACGTGGCCGCCTTCGAGTTTCGCTACGAAGACGAACTGCTCCGCCTCGGCACCGAGCTGCGCGAGGGCAGCTACCAGCCTGGCCCGTATCGGCGCTTCTACGCCGTCGAAAATGGCAAGCGCCGCGTGATCAGCGCCGCGCCCTTCCGTGACCGGGTGGTTCACCACGCCCTCTGTGCCCTCATGGAGCCGATCTACGAAAAGCGCTTCATTTATGACTCGTATGCGAGCCGTCCGGGCAAAGGCACCCACGCGGCCATCGACCGCGCCCAACATTTTGCGCGTGGTCACCGCTTCGCCTTACAGCTCGACGCGGTTGAATTTTTCCCCAGCATCGATCATGCCATCCTCCGAGGCATGCTCGCCCGGCATATCGCCGATCCGCGCATCCTCGACCTGA
>CAIWXH010000201.1 GCA_903916565.1 uncultured Oscillochloris sp.
CCCTGGCGCACGACGGCCAGGGCAAAGCGGGGGACGGCATCAACGATGCGACGCCAGCGCCGGGGCTGGCGGGCTAGGCGATAGAGCCACTCAAGGCCGAGGCGGCGCAGCCAGGCTGGCGCACGCGGCACGCGCCCCGAGAGGTAGTCGAAAACCCCACCGACGCCAATGGCAAGGGGCACGCCCATGTGGGGTTGGTTGCGGGCAATCCAGAGATCTTGCTGCGGGTGCCCGTAGGCCACCAGCAGAATATCGGGGTGCGCCGCACCGATCATCTGACGCAAAAACGGCTCGTGACGCGGGTCGGGCGAGCCAGCAAAGCAACCGGCGATGGTCAGGCCGGGATTGTGCGCCCGCAAGACGGCAGCGGCCTCTTCGGCCACACCGGGCGCGGCGCCAAGCAGAAACAGGCGGTAGCCACGCACAGCGGCCAGCGCCGCCAACCGCCGGGTCAGCTCGACGCCGGTGACGCGGCCACGCAGGGGCGTGCCAAGAAAGCGGGCGGCGAGCAGCAGGCCGTAGCCGTCGGGGGTACACAAACCAGCCGCCGCTAGCGTCGTGGCGAAGACCGGGCTGCGCCGGGCCTCCATCACAAACTCGGGGTTGACGGTACAGATCTGGTGGGGACACCCGGCGCGAATCATCGCCTCGGCGTGCAACACAGCCTCATCCTCAGTCACGTCGTCAATCGCGACCCCAAGGATGGACACACGCCGAAGAGTTGGATGCTCTGAGCCAAAAGATACACGCTCCACAGAGGCCATGATGCGCTGCCCAGTTACCACAAACCATGCGAGGTGCCGCGTCAGATTATAGCGTAGAACAGGCCCGCCATAGCACCATGCTATAATGCGGCGATTGGTGTGCCAAGACAAGGTTTCAGGTGCCAGGTTTCAGGTTTCAGGCCGAGTGCATCAGAAAGCCTTGCGTATGCCTAAATTGTAAAGTAGTTATGAACCTTGCCCCAAGGACACGAGTGGTAAAGCCTTCGTCCTTGGTTCTTTTGTCAGCTTGAGGAGAGGTTATGTTCCGCTCGCACACCTGCGGCGAGCTTCGCCCCGAGCATGTCGGCCAGACGATCACCCTTGCGGGTTGGGTCCACCGCCGCCGTGATCATGGCGAGCTAATTTTCATCGACCTGCGCGACCGCTATGGACTCACCCAGGTGGTCTTTGATAGCGTCACCGCCCAGGCCCACGCGGTCGCCGAAAACGCCCGCTCGGAGTTTGTGCTGCAGGTGACGGGCCGTGTGCGCCTGCGCCCCACCGAGGCCGTCAACCCGAACCTCGCCACCGGCACCGTTGAGGTGGTCGCCCTTGAGGCCCAAGTGCTCAACCCGGCGCGTACGACGCCGATCTATATTGCCCAGGAGGGCGGCGAAGATGAGGCCATCCGGCTCAAGTATCGCTACCTCGACCTGCGGCGCGAGCGGCTCCAGCGCAACCTGATCCTGCGCCATCGCATTATCAAGTTTATGCGCGATTTCCTCGACGTCGAGAACTTTCTCGAAATCGAGACGCCCATTCTGATCAAGTCCACGCCAGAGGGTGCCCGCGACTATCTGGTGCCCTCACGGGTGCATCCCGGCAAGTTCTACGCGCTGCCCCAAAGCCCGCAACAGCTCAAGCAACTGCTGATGGTGGCCGGCTACGACCGCTACTTCCAGGTCGCCCGCTGCTTCCGCGACGAGGATCTGCGGGCCGACCGCCAGCCCGAGTTCACGCAGCTTGATATGGAGCTGAGCTTTGTCGATCAGGAGGACGTGATCACGCTGATCGAGCGGCTCTTCACCGAGCTGTGCCGCCGCGTGGTGCCAGATAAGCAGGTGCCGACGCCCTTCCCCCGCCTCACCTACGCCGAGGCGATGGAGCGCTACGGCAGCGATAAGCCCGATCTGCGCTATGGCCTTGAATTGGTGAACCTGGGCGACCTGCTGGCTGAGACGCCGTTTCAGGTCTTCAAGGGTGCCCTGGCAAGCGGTGGACAGGTCAAGGGGCTGCGCGCACCCGGCTGCGGCGGCTACTCGCGCAAGCAACTAGATGAGCTGACGGACATGGCGCGAGGCAGCGGCGCAAAGGGACTCGCCTGGGCCGTCCTGCCCGCCGACGGCGGCGAAATC
>CAIWXH010000202.1 GCA_903916565.1 uncultured Oscillochloris sp.
CTCGCCCCGGAAAATGTATGCCTGCCGCGTGATGTAGAGCGCGACGTTATACAGGTTCTTGGAGGCGAAGGCCGCCGCATCCAACGCCGCAAAGCGCGGGTCAGATCGGCTGATGCGGGTGTGTTCGACAAGCTGCATGGAAGGGGTCTTCAAACAGATGTACGCATAGGCACAGTATACCAGAAATGGCGCTTTTCCGCAATAGGACGGGATAAAACGCCATGAAACGTAATGGTTCTTATGAACGCAAATGATACTCAAGCTGAAAGCTGGGCTGCTGACCGGCAAGCACGGCCTGGAGGCCGACCAGCGTCGCATGGGCCATCTGATCCCCGGTCTGGGCACCGCGACGACATACGTCCAGGTAGTTGACCCCCGGCCCGGTGAGCCACAGATCGGGATCGCCATTCGCCTGAGCAAAGCGCTCCCAGGCCGCGTTCACCTGCACAATCGTGCCATCTTCGGCGAGCAGCGCCACATGCTCATCGAGCGCATCGAGGATTTGCGAGCTTAGCTGATGGTTCGGCATGAACTTTGTTCTTCGGCAGTAGGCGTGGGCACCGGGAGGGGACTGGCGGGGCACCGACGCCATTGTCGTCGCCCCAGCAAGATCACCCCACCACAGGATAGCCGACCGGGCCGGGGGTTGTCTCTCCGGGAAACGGCTACGGGTTGAGGTACGGGGTTCCTACGGGTGCGCTACGGATCGAGCAGCCCGCGCTCGTGGGCGAAGCGGGCCAGGTCGGCCTGCCCTTTCAGGCCGAGCTTACGCAGCAAGTTGGTGCGGTGCGTTTCGGCGGTGCGCGGGCTGATCGCCAGGCGGTCGCCAATCTCGGTATTGCCAAACCCCTGGGCGGCCAGCACCAGCACTTGGCGCTCGCGGGCGGTCAGCATCTCGGCCCAATCAACGCGCTGATCGGCGGCAGGGTGCAGCAAATAGGCGGTAATGGTGCGCTCCGTCAGCGTCGGGCTGAGGTAGCGCCCGCCCCCCAGGGCCACCCGGATGGCCTGCACCAGATCGGTCGCGTCGGCGTCCTTCAGCACATAGCCCGCCGCCCCCGCCGCCAGCGCCTGACGCACGTAGGCATCCTCGCCGTGCATCGAGAAGATGATCACACGGGTTGCGGGCGCGGCAACGTGTATCTGGCGCAGCACCTCCAGCCCGCTCAGGCCCGGCATTTGCAGATCGACCACCAGCACGTCGGGGTGCAGGCGGGCGATCAGTTCCAGCCCAGTTGCCCCATCGGCAGCCTCGCCGACCACCGTCCAGCCCGGCTCAACGCCAAGCGTGGCCCGCAGGCCGCCGCGCACCATCGGGTGATCATCAACCAGCACAATGGTCGGCATCACCGTAGCTCCTCAGTCGGCAGCGGCAGCTCGGCGATAATCTGCGTGCCCTGCCCCGGTGCCGCCTCGATGGTCAGCACCCCGCCGATAAGCTGCACGCGCTCCTCCATCCCGCTCAACCCGCCGGTCGCCCGCGCCGCCAGGGTCGCCTCCGCATCGAACCCGCGCCCAGCGTCGGCCACCCGCAGCATCAGGTGTGTCCCGTCAGCGCGCAGGCGCACCGTCGCCGTCAGCACACCCGCGTGGCGCGCAATATTCGTCAGCGCCTCCTGAATAATGCGGTAGGCGACGGTCTCTACCTCGGCAGAGAAGCGGCGGTTCAGCCCCTGGTGGCGCAAGTCAACCTGCACACCCGTGCGCGCCGTGTAGCGCTCGCGGTACCAGTCGAGGGCCGGCAGCAGGCCCATGTCGTCGAGCAAGGCCGGACGCAGGTCGAGCGAAAGCGAACGGACGCGCCCCATCAGCTCGGTGAGGATCAGCTGCGCGTTCTCAAGCGTGGCCGCGAGGGCCGTGGGCGCTTCGGCGGTAGCCACCGCAAGGGTCAGCTTCAGACCCGTCAGCACCTGCCCGACCTCGTCGTGCAGCTCGCGGGCAAGGTGCCGCCGCTCGCGCTCGTGCGCTTCCACCAGCCGCCGCGAAAGGGCCTGGAGCTGAAGGGCCGAGTCGCGCAGCGCCTGTTCGATCCGCGTGCGCTCGGTGATGTCGCGACCGATGACCACCGCACCGATGATGCTGCCGTCTGGGTCGCGAATCGGGGCGAAGCTGTAGCTGCCCACCCAGGTTGCGCCCGTATCTTTGCGCCGCAGCGTATACTCCGCATTCGTCACCGTCTCGCCCCGCAGCGCCCGGGGCACGGCCCACTGCTCCAGCGGGGCCAAGGCCCCATTGGGGAGAAAGACCTCCAGAAATGCGGGATACTCAGCGAGCGTTTTGGCACACTCGTCTTTGGTTTTGAACTTATGGAAGGTGGCAAACGCGAGGTTGAAATCAAGGAGGCGCCCGTCAAGATCAGAAATGAAGATCGCGTCAGTCATATTCTCCAACGCCGAGGCCAGCTTCGCCGTACTGGTCTGCAAAGCTCTTTCGGTGCGCTTGCTCTGCGTAATGTCGGTGACGCTCACCCCGACGCCAGCCACCCCGCCCGCCGGATCAGGGACCGGGAAGTAGCTGATCAGCCAATCGTGGGTCACGTCGTTCTGCGAACATAGTTGGCGCAGTTCCAGATCACGCACCGCCTCGCCCGTCGCCAGCACATGGCGCATGATCGGCTCTAGCTGTGGGGCCAGCCCTGGAATCAGCTCGGCGGGGGTGCGCCCGAAATGTTCGGCGGGGGTATGCCTGTTAATTGCGGCAAGGGCCGGATTGACCAGCACATAGCGCAGCTCACGGTTCAAGTAGCCAATCCCGTTCGGCGAGTTGGTCACAATCGCGTCGAGCCGGGCCAGCGCCTCGGCGGCGGCCTGCTCGGCCTGCACGCGCTCGGTGATGTCATCGAAGGCGGTATAGACAAACATAGGGGCGGCTGCCCCAGGCGGCACCTGCGGCACCGCAGTGATGTTAATCCAGCGATAGGCGTCGTGCGCCCAATCGTAGATGCCCATCACCACATGGCGCACGGCCTGCCCGGTACGCAGCGCCACCATCGCCGGGTGGGTCTCGCCGGGGAAGGCGCTGCCATCGAGGTGCATGGCCCGCCAGCGTGGGTCGAGCGAGGTGCGCCCTTCCATTTGCGCCAGCGACAGGCCCAAGATGCGCTCTGCTGCCGGGTTACACGTGATGATCTGGCCGTCGGCAGCCTGATAGACCACACCCTGGGTCATCGTCTCGAACAGAGTCTGGTAGCGGATTTCACTCGCGTGAAGCGCGGCGCTGGCCTGACGCTGGCCCGTCACCTCTTGCACGACAAGGCACAGCCCCGCCGCCCCGCTGCCCGGCAGCACCAGCGGGTAGGCGCTCGTCTGCCAGACACGCGGGCGCTCCAACGCAGCGGGGAGGCCCGCGACCAGCTCGTGGGGGCCGGTGGGCTGGCCGGTCGCCTGCACATAGGCACAGTGCGCGGCCAGCGGCGTCACCAACTCGGGCCAGAGATCCGCCAGGGGCTGGGCGTGCAGCGCCAGCGCAGGGCGACCGAGCAGCGCGCTTAGGGTGCGGTTCACCTGCACGACCCGCAGCTCGTGATCGAGGACGGCCACGCCTAGCGGGAGCGTGTCCAGCATAGTGGTGAGCAGCGCGAAGGTGCGGTCACGCTCGCGGGCAAGCTGGACGGTCGCCACGGCACGCTCGATGGTCACGCGCAGGCGCTCGGAGGTGAGCGTCGCTTTGACCAAATAATCTTGGGCACCGCACTGAAGTGCGTCCACTGCCAGCGCCTCGTTGCCCAGCCCCGTGAGCAGCACCACCGGCACATCACGCTGGGCACGCAGGCGCGTGAGGACCTCGATGCCATCCATATCGGGCAGGTGATAGTCGATCAGGATACAGTCGGGCGTGGTGGTCTGACAGATAGCAAGCGCATGGTCACCCCGATCCGCCTCGCTGATGGCCGCGATGCCAGGGACGGTGCGGAGGAGGCGTCGCACCGTGTAGCGATCTTCCGGCGAGTCGTCAACGATGAGGATGTGGAGTGCTGTTAGGTTCATCGAGGCGTTCTTCCACGAACGAGTGCCGCACGTACGCTGCGGCTTGGCTTGTCCCACGCTCTGGTCAGTATACGACGCGCCGCGTCTATGCGGCTTTTCATCTTAGCCAAGGTTCCCAGGTACTTTACAGTTTGGCCTCACGCAGCGTGTTCTGATGCGCTTGGCCTGAAACCTGAAACCTAGCACCTGAAACCTTGTCTTAATACATTCCAAACGGATGCGCGCCCATCACAGTATCTTCCCCAAATGTCCTGAGTGCTACCTTACAAGGCAAGGCGTGAGGTGGCATTGCACACTCGCTGTCGGCAGGCAAGCTAAGAAAGTGTGGACGATGACGATCCAAACTGACTGCACGGCGAAAGAATGGGACCTCATCCTCCAGGCACCCACCCTCGCCGGTCTGGTCATTATCCAGGCCGATCACTACAGCCTCCTCACAATCACCCGAAAGACGTTTGCCACCCTTGGGGCCATTATGGCGACCGCACAACAGCAGGCGGGCACTGAGTTGATCCAGGCGGTGGCGACCGCGATGCGTACGGGCCAGGCCCCTTGGTGGCCTACCGAGTATCCCCGTGACATGGTGGAGGCCCACCAGTGGGCGCTCGGGCGCTGCCGCCAGATCACCGCGCTGCTGGCCCAAAAGGCCCCCGAGGCCGAGGCCGAGGCATTCATGCGCTGGCTGATCGCTATCGGCCAGCACGTGGCGCTGATCGCCGATGCGCCTGGGCCGCACGACCCCCAGGGCACCGAGGGCGATGCGCGCACCCGCCTTGCGCTGGAGTTGCTGGCTACCGCGCTTAACCTGCCGCTCAGCCTTCTCGCTGGCCCGCCGCTTGATCTGTCTGCCGATAAATGAGCGCATAGCAGGCAAGAAATCCTTGGGTCAACCATCATCATTAATGATGTGGCGATGAAGGCGGAGCTTATCGCAAGCGCTTCTTGGATGATGCAAGGCGGGTCGTCCAGCGGATGCGTGCGGGCGCCGAACGGATCGAGCGCCCGATTCGCGTTATGCCCATCCACATCACCCTGGACGACCTTGAGGTCACAAACAGCGAGTCGCGCCCCATCAGCATGCACGTCGAGCCGACGCCAAAAGCCTAGCCCGCACGCCCCCAAAGGAGTCTCCTGTGCCCACCCAGATTGCTTACACACCCGCTGAATGGGCGTTGCTCTTGGGGGCACCCGCCCTGACCGCCCTTGTCCTCATCCATGCCGCTCCGTGTAGCCCACGGCTGGCAGATCGGAAGCTGAGTCTCGCCATCGCCGCCATGACCGAGCCAGTGCGGCAGGGGGCAACGAGCGAACTGATCCAGGCGGTGATGGACACGGTGCGTGCGGGGCCAGCGGCCCGCTGGCCTGCCGCATATCCCCGCGATCTGGGCGAGGTCGGCCAATGGGCCTTGGCTGGCTGCCGCCAGGTCGCCGCCCTGCTGGCCCAAAAGGCCCCCGAGGCCGAGGCGTACGCCCGCTGGCTGATCAGCATTGGCAAACAGGTGGCGCTGGTGCATGAACATCACTCACGCCAGGGCTACAGCAGCGAGACGCACAACGAACGCCAGCACCTCGCGCTTGAGGTGCTGGCGGCTGCATTTGATATGTCTATCTCGACGACCTAAGACAAGCTTTCAGGGGCTAGGTTTCAGGTTTCAGTCCTTAGACAAGGTTCCAGGTGTCGGGTGTCAGGTTTCAGTCGGCCTGAAACCTAGCCCCTAACACCTAACACCTAGCCCCTAACACCTGCGCCTAGCGGAAGTAGCCGCCGACAATGAACACGGAGATGAACTGGAGGAGCAACACAAACGGGTTGCTCATCACGATATAGTGCAGAAAGTTCTTGTGCGTGGGTTCGCGGTAGAGCCGTATCTGGCTTGCCAGCGGGACGACGAGGGCCAGGGCGGCGATAATCGTCGCCCACATGTGCCCGGCCAGCAGCGCCAGGGCGAGCAGCATCAGCTCGCAGAGGCCGATAATCAGATACGAGATCAGCAGCGTGCGTTGCGCCCCAAAGGCCACGGTCATCGACCGTAGGCCCAGCTTGCGGTCACCCTCGATGCTCTTGATGTCGTTAAGGAAGAGCAGGCCGGCGGCCAGGGCGCTGTTGATCACGGCCAGCAGGAAACTTGGCCCGGTCATCGGCGCAAAGATTAGGTGGCCGGTGATCCAACTGAGGAAGACGTAGCC
>CAIWXH010000203.1 GCA_903916565.1 uncultured Oscillochloris sp.
GTTACGCGGTGATTCTCGTACGGCACGGAGCGCAGGAGCAAGCGGTTCGGCCTTCGTGCCCTTCGTGCGCTTCGTGGTACCAAACCTGCCGCGCATTTCCGCCGCCGTGTCCTAGCGCCCGCCCGCCGCAATCGCGGCGCGAATCGCGTCAATGTTCTCGCGGATGCTGCGCGGCCCGCCAAACACAGCCGAGCCTGCGACCAGCGCGGTGGCGCCAGCGGCGACCACCTCGGCGGCGTTGCTCGCCTTGACACCACCATCCACCTCGAGCTCGGCGGTCGGGTTCACCGCGTCGAGCATGGCGCGCAGCCGCCGGATCCTCGCGGTGCTGGCGGGGATGTAGCTCTGGCCGCCGAAGCCGGGGTTGACCGACATAATCAGCGCCAGGTCAATGTCAGGCAGGATCTCCTCAATGCTCGACAGCGGCGTCCCTGGGTTGAGCGTCACGCCCGCCTTCACCCCAAGCTCCTTAATCGCCTGGATCGTCCGGTGCAGGTGCGGGCACGTCTCGACCTGCACGGTGATGATGTCGGCCCCAGCGCGGGCGAAATCGGCGAGGTAGCGGTCGGGGTTCTCAATCATCAGGTGGACATCAAGGGTGCGCTTGGTCACGGGCCGCAGGGCCGCGACAATCAGCGGGCCAATGGTGATATTCGGCACAAAATGGCCGTCCATCACGTCAATATGCACCCACTCGGCCCCCGCTGCCTCGGCCTCGCGCACCTGATCGCCGAGCCGCGCAAAGTCAGCCGAAAGGATGGATGGGGCGAGTTTTACTTGGGACACAAGCAGTCTCCTTTTGTGCTTTGACAAGGTTTGAGGCTACGGTACAGGTTGGGCGCACGCAGGGACTATGCGTTCGGCCTGAAACCTGAAACCTAGCACCTGAAACCTTCTTGACAACAGCGCAGCACCCCGAGAGGTGCTGCGCGTAGAACATCGGAACCTTGCTGCGCGCCCAGCGCTACTCGACGACGCGCTGGGGTGTGTTGTTGGCGACGGCGTGCGACGACGATGAGGTCGGCGTGGCCATCCTGCTAAGCGCCGCGACCGGACGGGCGAAGGGCAGCTCGTCCAACTCGCCGTACTGGCGCAGCAGATGGTAGGCCAGCAGCAACTGGGTGATCGCCAGCGGGTCGCTGTGGCGCGTCTCGCTGCGGTCGGCATAGTCGCCGAACTGGTCGGCGGCCAGGGGTGCCAGCTCCGGCAGATGCTGCCAGATCGCCTGCTCAAGCATGGCCGCGTGCTCGGGCGAGACGCCGCCGTCAATCTCAAGCACGTCAACCGGACGCCCGGCGTCGCGCTCAAGCTCCAGGCGCACGCCTGTATCGGACTTCTGGCCGTTGGCGGCCAGATAGGTCAGGTCGGGGTGAGGGATGGTCGGGCGCAGGGTCAGGCGCACGTTCAGCTTCGAGCCGGAGTTCTCAGCGGCGACCCCGTTCTCTGGGTAGAACTGCACCACAATGTCGGCCAGATCGCGCTGCGGGCGAATATAGGCCGCCGAGTCTGGCTCGCGCAGCGCCAGTTCCTTCAGCACCTGCTCGGGGGCGTAGCCGCGCTTCGCCACGTCGCGCTTGATCTTCCAGACCGTCCGTAGATCCTCGGGCGGGTTCAGATAGACCTTCACGTCGTAGAACTGGCGCATGGTGGCGGTCGAGAAACCAAGCAGCCCCTCGACGATCACGAACTCTTTCGGCTGAATGTACTCCGGGCGGATCAGGCTCCCCGTCCCGTGCGCGTAGACGGGCTTGAGGATGGGCTGCCCGTAGTGCAGCCGCTCCAGGTGCAACTCCATCACGTCCAGGTAGTTCGCATCGGGGTGAAGCGCGGTGATCCCCAGGGCCGCCCGCTCGACCCGGTCGTACTTGTGATAATCGTCGGTGCAGACATGGGTCACACGATCCGGGCCAAGGAGCTTCACGAGGCCCGAGCTGATGGTTGTCTTGCCGGCGGCGCTGTCGCCCACAATGCCAATGATGATCGGTCGCTTACGCATGACCTTCCCTTCTCCGTTCTCGAAAATGCTATGGGTTCAGGAGGCGACCAGCTCGCCCACGGTATCAGCGACCCGCTCGGCGGTGAGGCCGAAGTGACGGTAAAGCTCTTTGTACGGGCCAGAGGCACCGAAGGTGTCAATGCCCAACACGCGCCCTTGCGCGCCGACGAAGCGCTCCCAGCCGAAGGTGGCGGCGGCTTCGATGGCGACCCGCGCTGTGATATTCGACGGCAGCACGCTCTCGCGGTAGGCCGCATTCTGCTGCGCGAACAGTTCCCAACAGGGCAAGCTGACGACCCGCGCTGCCACGCCGCGCTGGGCGAGCAACTCGGCAGCCTCTAGGGCAATCTCAACCTCAGAGCCGGTGGCGAGCACGATGGCCTGGGGGTTCTCGGCGTCGCGCAGCACGTAGCCGCCACGCAGGGCGCCAGCGCGGATTGACGGGTCGAGCGTCGGCAGCGCCTGCCGGGTCAGGATAAGCGCAGTCGGCCCATCGCGGCGGGTGAGGGCCACCTGCCAGGCGACTGCCGTCTCGTTGGCGTCGGCGGGACGTTCCACAAACAGGTTGGGCAGCGCCCGCAAGGTCGCCAGATGCTCAATCGGCTGATGGGTCGGGCCGTCCTCGCCCAGGCCAATGCTGTCGTGGGTGAAGACGTAGATCACCTGCTGGCCCATCAGCGCAGCGAGCCGGATGGCCGGGCGCATGTAGTCACTGAAGACCATGAAGGTGCCGCCGTAGGGAATGATGCCGCCGTGCAGCGCCATCCCGTTCAGCACGGAACCCATCCCGTTCTCTCTGACCCCAAAATAGAGGTTGCGCCCGCCCCATGCATCAGGCTGGATCGCTGCCTCGCCTTTAATCAGGGTAAGGTTCGAGCCGTGCAGGTCGGCGGAGCCGCCGAGCAGGGCCGGAATGTGCGGGGCCAGCGCATTGATCACGAGGCCCGAGGCGGCGCGGGTGGCCTGACCCTTCGGGTCGGCGGGGAACGCGGGCAGCACCGCGTTGAAATCGGCGGGGAGGTCGCGCCCAAACGTGGCGTCCCAGCGCACGGCAAGCTCGGGGTGCGCCGTGCGATAGCCAGCCAGCAATGCGCTCCAGGTTTGCTGCGCGGCCTGCCCAGCCGGTACCGCCTGGCGGAAGTTGGCGTAGACCTCATCGGGCACCGCAAACGGCGTCTCGTCAGTCCAGCCGAGGTTCTGGCGGGTCAGCCGCACCTCAGCCGCGCCCAGTGGCTCGCCGTGAACCTTGCTGGTACCGGCCTTGTTCGGGCTGCCGAAGCCGATGGTGGTACGACAGGCAATCAGCGTGGGCCGATCACTCGTGCTGCGGGCCTGCGTAAGGGCCGCCGTGACGGCAGCTTGATCGTGGCCGTCAATCGCCTGCGTGTTCCAGCCGTACGCCTGGAAGCGCTGGAGCGTATTTTCGGTGAAGGACATATCGGTCGAGCCATCAATGGTGATGTGGTTGTCATCGTAGAGCACAATCAGCTTGCCCAGCTTGAGGTGCCCCGCGATGCCCGCCGCCTCGTGGCTCAGCCCTTCCATCAGATCGCCGTCACCGGCAATCACGTAGGTGTGGTGATCCACCAGCGTGAAAGCGGGCCGGTTGAACTGCTCGGCCAGGTAGCGCTCGGCCAGCGCCATCCCGACCGCCGTGGCGATCCCTTGGCCCAGCGGCCCGGTCGTCGTCTCGACGCCAGGGGTGTGGCCGTACTCGGGGTGGCCCGGCGTGCGCGAACCCAGTTGGCGGAAGTTGCGGAGCTCGTCCAGACCCAGGTCGTAGCCGGTCAGGTGGAGCAGGGCATAGAGCAACATCGAGCCGTGGCCCGCCGAAAGCACGAAGCGGTCGCGGTTCGGCCAGGCCGGGTCGCTCGGATTATGCTTGAGGAAGCGGCTCCAAAGCACATAGGCGGCATCGGCCATGCCCATCGGCATGCCGGGGTGCCCACTATTCGCCTGCTGTACGCCGTCCATCGCCAGCACGCGAATAGCGTTGGCGCCGAGTTGGTCGGCTGTGCGCGGCACGCTCAGCTGGCCGGGGGTATCGATGATGGTCATAGATAGCTTGCCTTTAGGCGCGGAAACCCGCACGCTGTAGCGGCGGGAGGAGCGCCCGCTTCAGCGGCTTTCGCCCCGGTGATCCGCCAGTGGTTGGAAACGAAGTAATCTTTTGGTCGTCAGACAAGGCTCGTCGCTGCTTGACAGTCTCGGCTCCCCTAGCACCTTCTGATGCGCTAGGGCTGAAACCTGAAACCTTGTCTAAGACCCAGGAAGATCACCAGACCTGTTGCCGGTCGCCAGACTCAGCACTTGTGCGACTAATCGTCCTCGTCACCCTCGCCATCGCCGGTCTGCTCGTTCCCGCCCTTGAAGACCCGACTAGCACGCACGTCGGCATCATCAATGCGGGTCAGTTCGGACAGCGAAATGCTGCCGCCCTGACGCACCAGCCGGTTGGCCTGGCGCAGCTTGATCCGGTCAAGGGCGTTGCGAACGCTGCGCGCATTCGAGAAGTGCGGCTGGCCTAGCCGATGCTCCAGATACTCTAGAAACGCTTGGCGCGAGTGGTCGTCGAAGCTGTAGCGATGTTGGGTGACCATCAGCTCGGCGATTTCCATGAGTTCGTCCAGCGAATAGTCCGGGAAGTCGAGATGGTGGGCGACCCGCGAGTGAAAGCCGGGATTGGCCTGGAAGAAGGTGTCCATCCGATCGCGGTAGCCCGCCAGGATGACGACAAAGTCGTCGCGCTGATTCTCCATCGCCTGAAGCAGCATCTCGATGGCCTCTTGGCCGTAGTCGCGCTCGTTCTCGGGCCGATAGAGGTAGTACGCCTCGTCAATGAAGAGCACCCCGCCCATCGACTTTTTGAGAATCTCTTTGGTCTTGGGGGCGGTGTGGCCGACGTATTGGCCGACCAGGTCGTCGCGGGTGGCGACGACCAGGTGACCTTTACGGACATAGCCCAGGTGATGCAGGATCTTCGCCATACGCAGCGCCACGGTCGTCTTGCCTGTGCCGGGGTTGCCGGTGAAGCTCATGTGCAAGCTTGGGCGACCAGTGTCGAGGCCCGCCTGCTGGCGCAGGCGACCAATCAGCAGCAGGGCGGCGATCTCGCGGATGCGCGTCTTGACGGGGATGAGCCCCACCAGATCGCGGTTCAGCTCATCGAGCAGCTGGTCGATCTTTGCCTCGCGGTAGGCCGCGTCGAGGTCAATCTGACCGCTTAGAGTCTGGTCGGGCTCACCCATAGTTGCCTAAGCCTCCTCGTAGCGATGACCGAGGGGCCGGTCAACCGCGTACGAGCGAATGGTGTAGCGAATCTGGCGGTCGCTCGTCTCCTGGCGATCCAGGTAGAAGCCAGGCTCGTACGCGGGCCGGTTCACGATGAACTGGAGGGCGGTGGTGGCGCGTCCGTGCGAGCGGTCGAAGCCGCTGACCCGGATGTAGTGGTTCGGGAAGGTCACCCGACACTCGGCCATGACCTGCATGATCGCCGCCGGGTCCTTGAGGTCGAACATCGGCAGGCCGAACATGTCCCAGTAGACATTGCGCGGGTGCGGGTCGTCGGTATACTCGATGCTGATCGGCCAGTCGTGGTCAATGCAGTACTGAATCTGCGCCCGGATCTGGTCATCGGTCAGGTCGGGCAGGTAGCTGAAAGTGCCCTGCGTGATACGCATAGGTGAAAGCTCCTTATGTTGCTTTCGGAGGGGCTACGCCCCTCCGAGCCTCCCCATTGAGGGGATAAGACATGCACGCTAGACCGAGGGGGTTGCGACCACGTCGGGCTGGTCGGTGCTCTCGAAGTTGAAAGTGATGTCCTTCCAAATCTCAAGCGCCTTGGCCAGGGCGGGCGACCACTTGGCGGCCTTGGCCAGGATCTCCGGGCCTTCGTTGAGGTAGTCGCGGCCCTCGTTGCGGGCCTGGATCATCACCTCGACCGCGATACGGTTGGCGGCGGCACCCTCGGCGATGCCGTCGGGGTGACCAATCGTGCCACCACCGAACTGCATCACGCAGTCCTCGCCCAGCAAGTGCAAGAGCTGGTGGAGCTGACCGGCGTGAATGCCGCCCGAGGCCACCGGCATGACGGGGGGGATCGAGGCCCAGTCCTGCTCGAAGTAGAGACCCTGCACCGGATTGGCGGGGATCTTGTTCTCGCGCAGCGTGGCGTAGAAGCCCTGGACGCTGTTCGGGTCGCCCTCAAGCTTACCGACGACCGTACCGGCGTGAATGTGGTCAACGCCGGCGAGGCGCATCCACTTGCTGATCACGCGGAAGCTGACGCCGTGAGTCTTCTGGCGGGTGTAGGTCGAGTGACCGGCGCGGTGCAGGTGGAGGATGACGCTGTTCTTGCGGCACCACTTCGCCATGCTCTGAATCGCCGTGTAGCCGATGGTCAGGTCAATCATCACGATGCAGCTACCCAGTTCCTTGGCGAACTCGGCGCGCTCGTACATCTCTTCCATCGTGCCAGCGGTGATGTTGAGGTAGTGGCCCTTGATCTCGCCGGTGACGGCGGCGGCCTTGTTGACGGCTTCCATGCAGTAGAGGAAGCGGTCGCGCCAGCGCATGAAGACCTGCGAGTTAATGTTCTCGTCGTCCTTCACGAAGTCAAGCCCACCACGCAGCGCCTCGTACACCACACGCCCGTAGTTGCGGGCCGACAGACCCAGCTTGGGCTTGGTCGTCGCACCGAGCAACGGACGGCCGAACTTGTTCAGCAGCTCGCGCTCCATCACAATACCGTGCGCGGGGCCCTGGAAGGTCTTGGCGTAGATCGGCGGGATCCGCATGTCCTCAAGGCGCAGGCTCTTGATGGCCTTGAAGCCGAACACGTTGCCGATGATGCTCGACGTCAGGTTGGCAATCGAGCCTTCCTCGAACAGGTCGAGGTCGTAGGCGATGTAGGCGATGTACTGGTCGGTTCCAGGCACCGCGTCAACGCGGTACGCCTTGGCCTGATAGTGCTCGTGGGCGGTCAGCCGGTCAGTCCAGACCACCGTCCAGGTGGCGGTTGAACTCTCGCCTGCGACGGCGGCGGCGGCCTCGATGGGGTCCACGCCCTCCTGGGGGACAATGCGGAAGGCGGTCAGGATGTCGGTGTCTTTGGGCTGGTAGTCGGCGTCATAGTAGCCCATCTCGACGTACGGGGTGACGCCGGATGCCCAGCGACTCTTGTCTGCGCCATTGCTGCTCGCTGCGGCCATGCCGTTCCTCCTTAAAGAAGCTGCTCACACACACACTTGCGGGCCAATTACGCCTCGACCGTGGCGTAGGGCACCGCGCTAAACTGCATCAGTTTGCTGAACTGATGGGTCGCCTGGATGCGGCGGACGGTCCCGCTGTGGCCGCGCATCACCAGCGATTCGGTGGTTGCGCCGCCATGGAAATACTGCACGCCATGCAGAAGTGGCCCTGCGGTCACTCCGGTGGCAGCGAAGAAGACGTTGTCGTTTTTCACCAAGTCGCGGGTTTTGAGTACCCGGTCAATCTGGTGGCCCTCGGCGATCAGTTGGGCGCGCTCGGCATCGCTCTGTGGACACAGACGACCCTGGATCTCGCCACCGAGACAGATGAGGGCGCAGGCGGTGATCACCCCTTCTGGTGTGCCACCGATGCCCATCAGCATGTCGATGCCAGAGTCTGGCAGGGCGGCCATTAGGCTGCCCGCGACATCGCCGTCGCTAATCAGGGTGATGCGGGCACCAAGCTTGCGTGCCGCGTCAATAATGTACTTGTTGCGCGGTCGGTTCAGCACCACCAGCGTGAGGTCTTCGACCGCCTTATCAACGGCCTTCGCCACATTGCGGATGTTGTCCTCGGGCGAGGCGGTGATGTCAATCGCGCCCGCGCCTGCCCTGCCGACCACAATCTTCTCCATATAGAAGCCCGACCCGGGACTCCACATGGCCCCGCGCTCGGCCAAGGCGACCACAGCCAGCGCATTCGGCAGGCCCATCGCCAACAGGTTCGTGCCCTCAAGCGGGTCAACGGCGATGTCCACGATGGGCGGGCGACCGTTGCCGATCTTCTCGCCGTTGTAGAGCATCGGCGCCTCGTCCTTCGCGCCTTCGCCGATCACCACGATGCCGTCCATCGCGACATTGCCAAGCACCAGACGCATCGCGTCAACGGCGGCCTGATCGCCCGCCTCTTTGTTGCCACGGCCCATCCAGCGCCCAGACGCCAATGCTGCCGCCTCGGTCACGCGCACTAGCTCAAGCGCTAGGTTGCGGTCGGGCTTCTCAACCATCGTTCCACTCCTTCAACAAGCAAGGCTCTGCGCTCGGACTGAAACCTGAAACCCGGCCCCTAAAACCTTGGCGTAGCAGGTGCAAGGCACACAGAGGCCCACGACCTGACCAATATGGTCGGGCCTCTGTCGCTACGTACCTGGAACCGTGGCTTAGGAAAGTGCGCTGCGTACGTCGGCGAGCGTGCCGGCTGAGAGCAGCTTTTCGGCTTTGTGGGCGATGAACTGGGCGTACTCGCGTACGAGGATCTCGCCAGGCTTGCGGAAGTCAAACTCGGCGGGCTTGTCGCGGAAGTACTCGCGGTTCACGCGGGTCCAGACCAAGCGCCCATCGGTGTCAATGTTCACCTTGGTCACGCCCAGGGGCACCGCGCGGGCAAACTCGTCCTCGTTCACGCCCGAGGCCGACGCATCAATCGCGCCACCAGCGGCGTTGATCCGCTCGACTTCGCTGCGGGGCACCGAGCTTGAGCCGTGCATCACCAGGGGCACGCCGGGGATGGCGTGCTGGATCTCGGTGCAGCGGTCAAAGTGCAGCCCCTGGTTGCCGCTGAACTTGTACGCGCCGTGGCTGGTGCCAATCGCCACCGCCAGACTATCGCACAGGCTCTGCTCAACAAAGAGCTTGGCCTCATGGGCGTCGGTCAACATGGCGTGCTTGGCGTCAACCGAAATGTCCTCTTCGACGCCGCCCAGCTTACCCAACTCCGCCTCGACCGAAAGACCTTTCGCGTGGGCACGCTCGACCACGCGGCGGGTAATCGCCACGTTCTCGGCGAACTCCTCATGCGAGGCGTCAATCATCACCGATGAGTAGAACCCCGAGTCAATACAGTCGTAACAGGTCTGCTCGTCGCCGTGGTCAAGATGTACTGCGAAGATGGCCTCGGGGAACATGCGCTCAGCGGCGCGAATGATCCCTTCGAGCATCGGAATGCCAGCATACTTGCGGGCACCCTTCGAGATTTGAATAATGAAGGGTGCTTGCGCCTCGGCGTGGCCTCGGAACAGGCCCAGGGTCTGCTCCATATTGTTGATGTTGTACGCGCCAACGGCAAAGCGACCATACGCGATACGAAACAGATCGGCTGTGGTTACGATCACAGGATTCTCCTTCGGCTCCGCTGCCGATATTCCCTAGTAGCTCCGTGCGGGTGATGCTGTGCATTATAGCAGATCTCTGAGGGTACACATACTAGCGCTGGGGGTGATATATCTCACCCCCAGCGGGGGCTAGACGCTTTGCCGCACACGGGTAGACTACCCCTACCGGATCGCGTGAGCGGTGGGCACCGATGTATAATGAGCGTGCTGTGGCTGGCCTTCCGTGTCGGCAACAGCGGTTAGACAAGGTTTCAGGTGTCGGGTTTCAGGTTTCAGCCCAAGCGCAGCAGAAAGCCCTGCGTGTGCCGAAACGGTAAAGCATCTGCGAACCTCGTCTTAGGAATAATGGTGCGATGACGACAGTGTTGAGCGAGTTGGTCAATCCCTCTGAGTCTGATGCGGTGCTGTTGCGTCAGCGCGTGGCGCTGCTTGAACAGCAGACCCGTGAGCTCACCGCCCTGCACGCGGTCGCCGCTGCCGCCAGCCATATTTCCGACCTCGACGAACTGCTCAGCCAAGCGCTTGACGCGGTACTCAGCGCGGCCCCGATCCCCGAACTGCGCCCGATGGGCGGTGTCTTCCTCGTTGACGATGCAACCGGCCTGCTCACCCTCGCGGTAGCGCGTGGCCTTCCCCCTGAGGTTGTCACGCAGGAAGAGTGCGCCCAGCTTGGCGCGTGTCTCTGTGGCCTGGTCGCCCAGCGCGGGCAGCCCTACGTCGTACGCAATAGCGCCACCGAGCCGCTGCACCTGCGCCACTGCACGCCCGACGCGGCCCACGGCCAGATCGTCGCCCCACTGTTGGCCCGTGGTCGCACCGTTGGGGTGCTGTTTCTCTTCCTTGCGCCTGATCTGATGCCTGATCCGGCTTATCTCGAACTGGTGACGCTAATCGGTCAACAGCTTGGGATGGCCGTCGAGCAGGCCCAACTCTACCGCCAGCTTCAGACTGCCGTGACCCAGCTTCAGGCGACGGGCAGCGAACTGGTCGCGCAAAACACACGCCTCGAACACACCAATCGCGAGTTGCGCGTCGCCTACGAGCTGGCGCTGGCGATGCAGTCTTCGGCTGATCTGACGGATGTGCAGGAGCGGCTGCTCTCGCTGATCACCGCCGAACTGGGGTACGAGCGCGCAATCTTGGCGATGGCCGACCACCATGAGCTAGTACTCAGCGGGTGGATCTCGAGCACGCGCAGTCCTGGCGCTCACTTGCAGCGCATTCCACACACCGCCCGGCTGCTGCTTGAACTCAGCGACGGCCCCCTGATTGAAGCGATGCGTACCGGCCAGCCTCTCGTCGTCAGCGATGGGCGTCCGCCGACTAGCGATCCGCAAATCAACCGTTGGCTTGGGCTTGGCTCGTATCTAGTGCTGCCGATGGTGCTGCGGCAGCAATCCCTTGGGGTGCTGGTGGTTGATAATCCATCCAGCGCACGGGCGATGAACGCCGCCGATCTCGCTTTGCTCTCGAACGTCAACCGGCAAGCCTCCGTAGTGCTTGGCGGTGTCCAGATTTGCATCAACCGCGCCCAGCGCCTTGCGGTCGAGGGTGAGCGCTCGCGGATTGCGATGGAGGTTCACGACTCGATCTCGCAGCAGCTCTATGGGCTAACCTACACGCTCGATGCCTGTGTCGAGCTGCTGCCTGTCCACGCCGACGAGGTGCGCGAACAACTGATTCAGTTGGTGCCCCAGGCGCAACAGGCGAACGTGGGGCTGCGGCGTGCGATCTTCGATCTTTGGCCCGATGAGCTTGACCACCAGCGCTTTGTTGACGAGCTGCGCGGCTACCTTGAGCGGATTGCGCCGAGCAACGCCTTGCAGATTCATCAGCACGTCGAGCGGGGCTTTGATGCACTGCCGACTGCGATCCGCAAGCAGTTCTACCGCATCGCCCAAGAGGCGCTGAACAATGTGGTCAAGCACGCCCAAGCCCGACGGGCCAAGCTGACCCTCACGGTCAATGCTCAGGTGGCACGGATGCGAATCGCCGACGATGGCTGCGGCTTCGACCTGCGCGAGGGCGCGGCGGGGCAGGGCGAACACATCCATTTTGGGCTGATGAGTATGCGCGAACGCGCCGAGGCGCTTGGTGGACAGATTCTGTTTGATAGTGCGCCCGGCCAGGGCACGATTCTTACTGTCACGCTTCCGCTGCACTGTTGAGGTTTCAGGTGCGAGGTTCCAGCTTTCAGGCCCAGCGCATCTGCAAGCCCTGCGTGTCAGACTGTATCCGCACCCCTTGCGAGAGAAGATGCCATGAGCGATGAAGCTGCTGTCGCCCCCATCCGTGTGCTGCTGGTTGATGACCACGAACTGGTGCGGCGCGGCATTCAGATGGTGTTACGCACAAAGTCTGACATGCTGGTCGTCGGCGAGGCGAGCAACGGCGCCCAGGCGGTCGAGCTGGCCCGCCAACTTCAGCCGCATGTCGTGTTGCTCGACCTGCGAATGCCGGGGATGAGTGGCACGCATGCCAGTCACGCGATCAAGCAGGTGGCCCCGCTGACCCGCGTGCTCATTCTGTCGGCTGCCGATGCCGAGCAGGAGATTGTGCAGGCGATGGAGGGCAGCCTTGACGGCTATATTCTGAAGGATGCGCCGAGCCAAGAGTTGCTGCTGGCGATTCGTACCGTCGCGGCGGGTGAACCGTACCTGCAAAGCATCGTCACGCGGCGTCTGATGCGTCGTCTCGCCACGAACGGCACCCGCAGCGAAATCCTCGTGCCGCCGCAGCTTACGCCCCGCGAGCTGGATGTGCTCAGGCTCATGGCGACTAGTCGCTCGAATAAAGAGATGGGCGAGCTGCTAGTCGTCACCGAAGAGACGATCCGCAGCCACAGCAAGAGCATTCTGACGAAGCTGCAGCAGCCGAACCGGATGCAGGCGGTGCTTGCCGCGCTGCGGATGGGGCTGATTACACTGGATTAGACAGGGTTTCAGGTGCTGGGGGTCAGGTTTCAGGTGCTGGGGGTCAGGTTTCAGGTGCTGGGGGTCAGGTTTCAGGTGCTGGGGGTCAGGTTTCAGGTGCTGGGGGTCAGGTTTCAGGCCGAACGCAGCAGCAAGCCCTGCGTGTGCCCAAACTCCAAAGCATCCACGCACCGGGTCTAAGGCCAATCCCCTTCAGAGATCGAGAATCACAGCCTGGAATTCGAGAATCACGGCCTGTACATTCGAGAATCACGGCCTGTACATTCGAGAATCACGGCCTGTACATTCGAGAATCACGGGCTGACATTCGAGAATCACGGGCTGACATTCGAGAATCACAGCCTGGAATTCGAGAATCACAGCCTGGAATTCGAGAATCACGGCCTGTACATTCGAGAGTCACGGGCTGACATTCGAGAATCACGGCCTGGAAGATCGAGGAACACAGCCTGTAATTCGAGGAACAGGTAGTGGCATTCGCTCGCATGTCACGCTGAACACAGCGAAGCGGCCCGACTAGGCCGCTTTGCTGCGCTTCTCAGCACCATGGTACCAAAGACCTGTCGGGTGCGCGCAATGGATGATCGTGTACCCACGCAGGTGCGCCCGTGCGCGCACCTGACAGGTCTGGGGACGCCGTGGGATCACCCGCGCACCCGATGCTGCCACCCGTAGCAAGACCTGACAGGTCTAAAAGGGTTGCGCCCAAGACACCAGCGGCGGGCGTCTATTCGTCATTTCCCCGGAACACGCTGCACAGTGCTGGGCGGCGTGGCGGCCAGGAGCTCGGGGAGCAACGCTTGCTCCCGTGGGATGAGGGTCAGCTTCGCGCCGCTCTCGACGATATGCTGAAGTTCGAGGATTGCGAAGAGCGTGTCGGCGACCGTCGCGTCTGCCGAGATCTGGCGCAGGGCTTCGCCTAACACCTTCGGGCGAATGGCCTGCGCTTTCGCGAACTCACTTGCCGCCTGACGCTCAGCCGTGCTGGCGATGATGCTCACTTGGTTGGCGCCGCCCTGCTTGATCGCCGAGGTCACTTGGCGCAGCCGGTTCACCACTTTGGCCTCGATCTGGCGGGTCATCCCCGTATCGCGGAAGTGAACCTTGCGAATGTAGATTGAGCCGAGCTTGTAGCCCCACTCGACCGATTTTGGCGAAACTTCGCTGCGTACGACCTGGCTCATTGGGTGCCGGTTCTCAAGCATCTCGCCCAAGGGCATATTGCTGAGCGCCCGCACCACCGCGTTGCTCACATTGGCGGCCAGCGAGCCTTTCGGGTCGGCATTTTTGAACAGGTAGCCGACCGGGTCGCTGATGCCCATCTCGTACCAGACGCCAATGCCCATCGGCGCGCCTTCTTCAGAGTTGACGGGCTGACTACGCAGGTAGCGCTGGTCGAGCCGCATGTCGAGTACCGAACACTTCCCGAAGATGTTGACGATGAAGGCGCTCACCCCCAGCGTGACAGGGAGGAAGTGCAGCCCCGGCTCGCGCAGCACGCCCACCACGCTGCCGAACAGGGTGTAGACCTGACACGTACCCTCGCGCACGGTCGTGTAGATGCCGAACAGACGGACAAAGCCGAACATAATCGGCACGATGAAGAAGGCGAGCACAAAGGTGGTGCTGGCGGTCGAGAGAAACAGCAGGAATGCAGCCATTATTTCACCTCCATGATCACGCGCTCGGCCTGGCGGAAGAGGTTGAGGCGCACGTTCCGCAGGTATAACTCCATGGCACCGGGGCCGCTTGCCTGAAGCGCCCGCAGTTGCTCGGCCAGGGCCAGCAGCGGCTCGACCTCGGCCTGGGCCTTTAGGGTCTCAATCTCGACGGCCCGCTTCGACTGGACGATCTTCTGGTCGGCGGCGGCTTGGGCGAGGCTGATGTCTGACGAAACCTGATTATGGGCTGTGTTGATCGCCGCCATCGCCGACTCGACATCCGACGGGGCGTCAATCTCGGTGATCAGCGAGGCGTCAAGCGCGATGCCGTAACGGGCGGGCGACGAGAGGCACTCGCGATCCATGTGCTCATTTAGGTCGCGCAGGTTCTTCCGCAGGTCGTTGATCGAAACCCCACTGACGGCGCTGGCATCGGTCGGCTGCGAGGCGAGCGCCGCCGCGTTAGCCAACGCGGGGGGGGCCTCGAAGTTGGCGATGCGCTCGCGCAGAATGGCGACGAAATAGGCCAGCACATGCACAATCGGCGTCTTCACCCCGAACATGTAGGCGTAGAGATGGCGCTCGGAGACGCGGTAGCGGATCTGGCCCTTGAGGCCAACGTTGAGCTGATCTTTGGTGACGGCATCAAGCACGGTGCCGCCGCCATTGGCGCGCGGGTCTTCGAGGTCCACGGCCATATTGACCGTCTGCGTGGCGACTGAAACCTTGTGGATGCGCTCCCAGGGCAGCTTGAAGTAGGGGCCGCCCGGCGGGATGACCCGTAGCTGCGGGTAGACGTAGCGGTCACGCTCATCAGGGCGCAGATACTCAGTGAAGGGATCTTCCTGGCGCACCCCGGCGGGCAGGCGCTCGGCGCGACCAAAGATCGTCTTGACTGCCCGCTCGTTCTGGTCCACCGTATAGAAGCTGAAGAGGACATACCGGACGAAAGCCCAGCCGAGGAACCCAACGAAGATGCCGAGAATTGAGGCAAGCATAGGCGGCACCGCTCCTTTCAGATATTTCCGGCCCAGTGCATCACGCAGACAATCATAATACGTTTGGCGCGCCCATGTGGTTACGCGGTGTATGGCGGTTGCAACGTCGTGCTGCGGCCCCCCCGCCCGGTGGCTGAAGCCACGGGCTAGGAGCTGCAAAGCCCGCTGAAGCGGGCTGCCGAGCCTGCTGAAGCAGGCTTCGCCATAGCTAGCCGGGGGCTTCAGCCCCCCGGCGGGCGACGTTGCAACCGCCATGTTACGCGGTATAGCCACAAATATTGTGATCTCCATCACATCGATCTGGTATGGACGTGTTGCCCGCCGTTCGCTATACTATTCAATATAACCCGCAGCGAAAGCGGTGCGGGCGCCCGTCAGATGAGCTGAAAGGAAGCGCCGTCATGGTCACAATGGTGTTGCTTACCCTCACTGCTATGATTGCTTTTACCCTGATTGAGTTGGCGCGCAAGGCACCGCGCCAGGTTCCAGTCAGGCTGTATACCGAGCGCACGGTGCGGCACATCCGCCGCCGCGATAGCTAGATCCGTGCCAGAGGGTCGCTACCCACACCCTCGTTGCGCTTCCATCGCGATAGATTGCGTTACGGAAGCTTTACGGTTGTTGTACGCAGACTGAAACCCGACACCTGAAACCTAGTCTTACCCTTGACGGCGGCGGCGGAACATCCGCCGCCGTTTGTGCGTCTGCGAAAGCTATAGCAAGCCCATCTGGGTCGTGCTGCCGGGAGGCTGAAGCCCCCGGCTCCGGCGTGCGAAGCCGACTCTCTTGGCTTGGGAGGAGGAATGCCTTGACGCCCGCTATCGAAACGCTCAATCTGTCGCGGCGCTATGGTCGTATGGTCGCTCTGGACACGCTCGATCTGACCGTCGCGCAGGGCAGCATCTACGGGTTTATTGGCCCAAATGGTGCGGGCAAGACCACCACGCTGCGGCTGCTTGCGGGCCTGCTTGAGCCAAGCAGCGGCGAGATTCGCATTCTGGGCCAGCGGCTGGTGCCGGGCGGTGCCCAGCGCCTCGTCGGCTACATGCCCGACTTCTTCGGGGTCTACGACGACCTGCGCGTGTGGGAATATCTGGACTTCTTCGCCCGCTGCTACGGGCTTGAAGCGGCCCGCCGGAAGCGTGCGGTAGACGAACTGTTGAGCCTCGTGGATTTAAGCGGCAAGCGCAACACGTATGTGCAGAATCTCTCGCGGGGGATGCAGCAGCGCCTCTGCTTGGCCCACGCGCTGATTCACGATCCGCCCGTGCTGCTGCTCGACGAGCCAGCCAGCGGCCTTGACCCACGGGCCAGGGTCGAGCTACGCGAGTTGCTGCGAACACTGCGTGAGATGGGCAAGACGGTGCTGCTCAGTTCGCACATTTTAAGTGAACTGGCCGAGGTTTGTACCGAGATCGGGATCATCGAGAGCGGCAAAATGATCGTGAGCGGCCCAGTCGAAGCGGTGCGCCGCCAGCTTCAAGGCAGTGCACGCCTGCACATCAAAGTGCTGCGGGGCATCGAGGCAGCCGAGGCGGCCTTGCGCCCACTGGTAGGCCCGCCGACTGCGGGGCTGCCCCATCTGCGTAGCGTCACTCGTGACCCAGGCGACGAGCGGGCCTTGCTGGTCGAGTTGGACGATGTGGACGAGGAGGCTCAGAGCGCATTGCTCGCCCACTTGGTACGCCAGGGCATCGCGATCAGCGAGTTTCGCGCCCATGCCGAGAACCTTGAGGAGCTGTTCCTCCGTCTGACCACAGTAGATTAGGACACGTCGGCGGAAATGCGCGGCAGGTTTTTTACCACGAAGCGCACGAAGGTCACGAAGGCCGAACCGCTTGCTCCTGCGCCGCCGCAGTTTGAGCAGCCAATGGCACGGGCGCCCACGCGGGGCGCCCGTGCGGACTCAGGTGCGCTACACCAGCGTACGGATGACGCCGACGACACGACCCTGGATCTGAATGTTGTCAGGCGTGGTGAAGATCGGCTCCATGGTTACGTTGGCTGGCTGGAGGCGGATGCGATCACCTTCGTGATAGAACTTCTTGAGGGTGACCGCATTGTCATCGAGCAGACGCGCCGCCACCATTTGCCCGTTCTCGGCGGTGGGTTGGTAGCGCAGCAGCACAATGTCGCCATCATCAATCAGGGCGTCGATCATCGAGTGGCCGCGCACGCGCAGGGCGTAGACATCACGCACCTTATCGGTCGAGGCGAACTCGACGGGCACATCAACCTTCTCGGCGGCGTCGGCATCGACATCCTCAGGGTCGGGCAGGGGCGAGCCGGCGGTGATGACGCCGAGCAGCGGCACCGTGAAGCCCGTCGGGGCCGGGGGTGTCAGCGGGGCCGTCAGGCCGTTTTTGGGGATAGTGATGCCCCGTGAAACCTTGCCGTCGCGGGCGATCTTGCCCTTCTCCTGGAGTGCCTTGAGGTTGTAGGCGACCACCGAGGTTGAGCTGATCTTCAGGTCGTTCTGGATGTCGCGGATGGCGGGCGGGTAGCCATTCTTGTGCAGAAACTCCTGAATGTAGACCAGGATCTTCTCCTGGCGTACCGAAAGGCCGTTGGCCGTTCGCATAGACCTTATCCTTTCCTTGGCCGCAGCCCAGATTGGGGCCGACGGCGAGCGTGCCTAGTGTTCTCGACGCATGAGTCACCCAAGACGAGGGGCTTTCGCCGCCACGCCGCGCATGCCCATGCGCGCTAGAACGTTTGTAGTTCTGATTATAACTGTCAAACACTTGTGCTGTCAAGTGGGTATACGCCCAGATTGCCACTTTCGTGGCGTCGGGGCGTAACATGCTGCGCCCATACACAACATGACAGGGGGAGGATTGCTATATAATCGGCGGCATGGACTATGTTATCGCGGTAGACCTTGGCGGCACGCAGATTCGGGCGGCTCTGGTGTCCGCAAGTGGCACGATCCTTGCCCACGAGCGCACCGAAACCCTGGTTGACGCGGGGCCATACGCCGTCATTGGGCGCATCCTGGCGTTGATGGCGCAGGTACACGGGTTTCTTCCCGCTGACGGGCAGTTGCTCGGCGCGGGTGTGGGCGCACCTGGCCCGCTTGATCCGGCAACGGGGATTATTTATTCGCCGCCGAATTTGCCGGGGTGGGAGGCGTTGCCGCTCCGCGATCTTCTGGCGCAGCATGTGGATTTTCCCGTCGCGCTCGGCAATGACGCCAATCTGGCCGCGCTCGCCGAGTGGCGCTTTGGCGGCGGCCAGGGCACTCGGCATCTGGTCTACGTGACCATCAGCACCGGCATCGGCGGGGGCGTCATTGAGGACGGACGCCTGCTGCTTGGGCGCATGGGCGCCGCCGCTGAGTTGGGCTTTCTGATCCTTGATGCGGATCACGGGACGATCTGGGAGGATCTGGCCTCGGGTACGGCCCTTGCGCGCGCCGCCGCCAAGGCGCTGCCGGATCACCCGCTGAGTCTGCTCCATCAGCTTGCGACGCCCGCGACCCTGACGGCGGCCCACATCGCCGAAGCCGCCGCCCTCGGCGATGCGCTGGCTGGCGCGCTGATGGCGCGTGAGGCGCATATACTCGGGATGGGCTTCGCCTCGATTTTGCACATCTTCAGCCCCGAGATTATTCTGGTCGGTGGCGGCGTTGTGCTTCACAATCCTGACCTGCTGGCGCGTGCCCGCGAGGTCGCCTACGCCCATGTGAAGGTGCCGCTCTATCGCGAGGTGCCGATTGAACTGGCCCGTTTGGGCGAGCGGGCTGGGGTGCTTGGCGCGGCGGCGCTGGCCCTGAGCGTGTTTGGAGCGCCCTGATGCAGTCTGTTGAACCGTCCCCTGCGGTGCGGGCGGCCTCGCACCAGCGCACTCTGGCCCTGGCCTGGGCCACACTGTTAAGCTTCTTCCTGCTCTTCTTGGGCCTTGTCTCGTGGGCTGCGCTGGCGCTGTACGATGTGTATCAGACGGCTACGCGCCCTGAAGGGGGCACGCTGATTGTGCGCGGCCCGGTCGAGTGGGTCGCTTGGCGCCCCGTGGATCGGAATCTCTACCAGGCTGCCACCAATGACCAGACCCTCGCCGAAGGTGACGCCATCCGCACCGCCACCTCGGCTGGTTACGGCCAAGTCGCTAGTATTAGTCTCTTCGAGCAGAGCCAGCTCGACCTGTGGGCCGGTGCCGAGGTGGCCTTTGAGACGTTGCAGACGAGCCGCTGGCACAGCGGTACGCTTGTGATTGCCACCCGTCAGCGCGCCGGCTACGTGCGCTACGACATTAAGGCGAACCAACCCTATTCGCATGTCAGCTTTACGGTGCGGGTCGGCGACGCGGTGGTGCGCCTTGCCCCAGGGGGCAGCTACAGCCTTGATCTGCGCCAGCCTGGGCGAGTAGTCGAGCGGCTTGATGGCGGCAATGCGCTTGAGGCCGATGTCGCGGTGCGAACTGGCTCGGCGGTGGTGGTTGGCGCGAATGGGGCGACGGTCGAGATCCGTGAGCGCCAGCGCGTGCTGATCGATCCCGCTGGCCTCCCCGGTCTCACGGTGCCTGCGCGCTGGGATCTGATCCACGATGGCGGCTTTAGCCAATATAGCGAGCTGGAGTATAACAACACCACGCTCAAAGACCCGACCATCGTGCAATCGCAGTACTGGAAAGTCTACTCGGGGCCAGATCTGCCCGCTGAAAACCGGGGCTTCTTCGGCCTCGTCGGGATCTGTCGGCCACCAATCGTCGCCGCGTCTTGTCCCATGGCTAACCGGCGCACGGCAGCGATGTTCTCGCGAGGCAGCGGGCAAACCAGTAGCTTCACGGTCGGCATTAAGCAGGAGCTTGGATCTGACGGGGCGGGTATTGATATTTCTGAGTATCGCTCGCTCAAGTTTACCCTGTGGGCGCGCGTGCTGCGTCAGTCGCTGAAAGATGCCGGTGATCGCGGCAGCGAGTGTCCCGTGACGATCCGGCTGGTGGCGAAGCGTAACAGCCCCGCCGACCCCGAGGAGCAGCGCGATGTCTGCGTCTATGTTGATGCCGACAAGACTCCGCCCACGGTCACTGAAGCTGGCATTACCTACAACAGTGTTAATGCTGCGGAGTGGACGGAGGTTAGCTTTGATCTGCGCGCAGCGCAGTGGCTGCCCGACTACCGCTACCTGCGCCGCATCCAGATCTTTGCCCAGGGCCACGATTATGAGTCGCGGGTGGCCGAGGTGTCGCTGGTGGGTGAGCAGTAAACCTGAAAGCTGAACTATGTCCAGCCGGGCCGATCTCGCGCAAAGCCGCAAAGCCGCAAAGCCGCAAAGCCGCAAGGCATTACGCTAACGCCCGCGCCATTGATGCTGAAACATATAGCAATCCTACAGCGGTTGTTTCGCCCCGCCCGGTGGCTGAAGCCACGGGCTACGGGGGTGCGAAGGCCGCCTGCGCGGCCTTGCTGAGCCTGCGAAGGCAGGCTTCGCCGATCAAGCGCCGGGGACTTTAGTCCCCCGGATTCAATAACCAGGATAGGATTGCTATGCCTAAGATGCTGTATCACGGCGTGGACATTATTGAGGTGGCGCGGATACGCCATGCCGTCGAGCGCTGGGGCACGCGCTTTCTGCGGCGCGTCTTCACCCCCGGCGAGCTTGCCGATTGCGGATTGGTCGTACACGCGCCCCGCTTCGAGTCGCTGGCGGCTCGTTGGGCCGCCAAGGAGGCTGCGGCCAAGGCGCTGGGCTGCGGGCTGAGCGGCCTGGCCGCAGGCACGGGCGAGTGGCTACATTTCCACGAGCTTGAGGTGGTTCGCGGCCCCGTTGGTCGCCCCGAGCTGCGTCTGCACGGTGAAGCCGCTGCGGTCGCGGTCGCCCTCGGTCTCACCCAGCTTGCCCTGAGCCTCTCGCATACCCACGAGCACGCCATCGCGAGTGTGATCGGGATGCGCGTCTAGAAGAGGGCCGTCGTTGTGCCATAACGGGGCAGCGTTGTGCCATAACGCAGGCGCGGCGGCACGCTCAGACAGGTCAGATATAGCAATCCTACAGGGGTTATTGAGCGCCTGCCGGGGGACTGAAGTCCCCGGCTACGGGTACGAAGGCCGCCTGCGCGGCCTGAACGAGCCTGCGAAGGCAGGCTTCGCAAATCAAGAGCCGGGGGCTTCAGCCCCTCGGATTCAATAATCCGTATAGGATTGCTATAGTACGTTGCGGCGGCAGTGAGGCCACATGGTACCGTGCCACGCTATGCGGAGACCTGTCAGGTGCGCGCAACGGATGATCATGTACCCACGCAGGTGCGCCCGTGCGCGCACCTGACCGGTCTAGCGGGGGCGGTTCGCCCACACCGCGCGGCGTCCATCCCCAGACGGCGGTGGGTCGGTTGGGCGAAACCA
>CAIWXH010000204.1 GCA_903916565.1 uncultured Oscillochloris sp.
GGCGCCATCGCGACAATCTCCATTGCTGGAGGATGCCGCAGGGCACGCCGGGGGTGGTCGCTGTCGCACGACGATCCTCCAGACTTGCTCCATGAAACCTTGGAGCGCTGGCCGCACCGGCGAAATAACAAGCCGGTACGCTCGGCCCCCACCACGTTGCCGGGTGACGCCGGGGATCGCCGCGATCCTATGGTAGAATCGCGCCCAGCCCATTCCTGTCACTTCCAGGAGGGGGTTAGCGGCCTAGTGGGTGTTAGAACACCTGCTAGGCTGCGTCATTTCAGTCTCTATCGTAACCTATATATAGGTTAGCTGTCAAGTGAGCTTACGGAGGTTTTTCGGGATACTCTCGATGTCACGAGAGGAGATGTACTCATCAACAGCAGCTTTGGTTGTCACCCAGTACAAGCCAATTTTTTTGGCCTTGATCCGGCCTCGCTTGGCATAGTTATGGAGGGTATCTTTCGTTAACCCACAATATTCCGCCGCCTGCTGAAGCGTAATCAGCTCGCCGACGGTCAGCGGGTCAACGGGCTGCGGGGTGTCATCGTGGTCGGCCATGCCGCCGTGTGCTCCGTGCAAAGTGGAAAGCTGCCGTCATGGTACGAGGTGGGGCGGGGGGCGTCAACGGGAACGGGCGTGCGGTAGCGACGCCGGGGCGTCTATCTACTGAAGCATTTGCCGTACCCAGGCAATGCTTTCCCCTAGACCTTGGTGCAGACTTGACTCAATGATCATCTGACCTTGGGGCAAACTAGCCAATTGCCACAGTTCGTCAGCGGTGGCGGCGGCACGCCAAGTTTCCAGCACGAGCGCCCGTAGCTGATCTAGTCGCTGAGCCTCGACAAGGCTAGAGGCGATGGTGCGGAGGGCGTCGGCGCGGGCGTCGGCATCCTCGATCGTGCGAGCTGTCGTCAGTGCCTCGACGAAGCGCTGGGCTTGGCTGAGGCTGGTGGCGATCCTGCCGAGGGCAGCGGCGCGGAAATAGGCTTCCTCAATCGTGCGAGCTGTCGTCAGCGCCTCGTCAAGCACCACGGCAGCCTCGTCAAAGCGCTGGGCTTGGCTGAGGCTGGTGGCGATGGTATCGAGGGCGGCGGCGCGGTCGTCGGCATCCTCAATCGTGCGGGCCGTCGTCAGCGCCTCGTCAAGCACAGCGGCGGCCTCGGCGAAGCATTGGGCATGGCTCAGACTGGTGGCGATGCTGCTGAGGGCGGCGGCGCGGGCGGCGGCATCCTCAATCGTGCGGGCCGTCGTTAGCGCCTCGTCAAAGACAGCGGTGCCTTCGTCGAAACGTTGGGCTTGGCTGAGGCTGGTGGCGATACTGCTGATGGCGGCGGCGCGGGCGGCGGCATCCTCAATCGTGCGAGTCGTCGTCAGCGCCTCAGCGAAGCGTTGGGCATGGGCAAGGCTGGTGACGATGGTGCCAAGTATGTCGGCGCGTTCGCGGCTATAAGCATCCTCAATCGTGCGAGTCGTCGTCAGCGCCTCAGCGAAGCGTTGGGTTTGACTAAGGCTGGTGGCGATGGTGCAAAGGAGGGCGGCACGAAAGTCGGCATCCTCAATCCTACGGGCGGTCGTCAGCGCCTCCTCAAGCACAGCGGCGACCTCGGCGAACCGTTGAGCGTGGCTGAAACTCATGGCGATGGTGCGGAGGGCAGAGGCGCGGTAGAGGGCTTCCTCAATCGTGCGGGCGGTCATCAACGCTTCGTCAAGCACAGCGGCGGCCTCGGCAAAACATTGGACGTCGCTAAGGTTGGTGGCGATGTGGCTGAGGGTGGTGGCGCTGTGGTGGGCAGCCTCAATCGTGCGGGCGGTCATCAGCGCTTCGTCAAGCACAGCGGCGGCCTCGGCGAACCGTTGGGCCTGGCTGAGGCTGGTAGCAATGGTGCAGAGGGCGTCGGCGCGGGCGTCGGCATCCTCAATCGTGCGGGCCGTCGTCTGCGCCTCGACGAAGCGTTGGGCCTGACTAAGACTCGTAGCGATGGTGCCGATGGCATCGGCGCGGGCGTCGGCAGCTTCAATCGTGCGGGCCGTCGTCAGCGCTTCGTCAAGCACAGCGGCGGCCTCGGCGAACCGTTGGGCCTGGCTGAGGCTGGTAGCAATGGTGCAGAGGGTAGCGGCGCGGGCGTCAGCAGCCTCAATCGTACGGACAACCGTCAGTGCCTCCTCGAAGCGTTGGGTGTGGCTGAGACTCGTGGCGATCGTGCCGATGGCGTCGGCGCGGAGGTCAGCAACCTCAATCGTGCAGACGACCGTCAGTGCCTCCTCGAAACATTGGGCTTGGGCGAGGCTGGTGGCAATGCTGCGGAGGTCATCAGCACGAAAGTATGCCAGCTCAATCGTGCGGACGACCATCAACGCTTCGGCAAAGCATTGTGCGTCACTAAGGTTGGTGGCGATGCGGCTGAGGGTGGTGGCGCGATGGGAGGCATCCTCAATCGTTCGGGCCGTCGTCAACGCCTCGGCAAGCACAGCGGCGGCCTCGGCGAACCGTTGAGCGTGGCTGAGACTCGTGGCGATCGTGCTGAGGGCGGAGGCACGGCGGTATGCGAAGGCGCGGTGGACGGTATGCTCAATCGTGCGGACGGTCGTCAGTGCCTCGGCAAGCACGGCGGCGGCATCGGCGAAGCGTTGGGCATGACTGAGGCTAGTAGCGAGGCTACCAAGGGCGGCGGCGCGGTCGTCGGCAATCTCAATCGTGCGGGCGATCGTCAGCGCCTCGGCAAAGCGGTCAGTTTGGCTGAGGCTAGTGACAATGCTGTCGAGAACATCGTCGCGGCCGTAGGCATCCCCAATCGTGCGGACAACCGTCAGCGCCTCATCGAAGCGTTGGGTTTGACTAAGGCTGGTGGCGATGATGTAGATGCCGTGGTCGCGGTCGTAAGCATCCTGAATCGTGCGGGCGGTCGTCAGCGCCTCATCGAAGCGCTCGGTCATGAGAAGTGCGGCGGCGAGATTGTTCCGTAGTGCATCACGGTTGGCGCTGGGTTCGTCAGCATCTACCGCCATGACGACGGTATGTCGCAGGTGCTGTGCCACTTCAATCTGGCCTGTCTGCTCGACCACGAAGGCGGCAAGCGCAAGAATGGGAATCCTGTACTCAGCTTCGGTTATTGCACCAATGTGAGCCAGCACAAGGTCAAGCTCGTTCGTTCGGGCTAATGATCGACCGATTGCGCGGAGCAGCGTAGGTACGTAGGAGAGCATCCTGACATACTCGTAGTCGTAGTCGTAGAGATCCTCCCATAGCGTTGCTGGGACGGTCAGACTAAACTGGGCCGTTGTAATCAACGAGCGTGCGATGATCAACACCATGCGTATCAGTGTGAGTATCGTATCAGTTTCGTCGGAACAATCTGGGGTCTCTGGGCGTGCTGTGGTGGCATTAGCAAGCACCTCGATCACGTTCGCATCACCAGCCAGTACAAGGTCGCTAAGTACCGCATCGTCAGCGTCGTTCAGCAACGAGACGAGCCGCATCGGCTCTTGACGCCACAGATCGCTGAGTACAGTTTGGGCACGGGCAAAGAGCTGCGTGCTCAACTGACGTGTCGCTGGTGCTTGCTTACAGGCCACAGCGATCTGAAGTAGCGCAAAGCCCTTCCGCAGCGGGTTGTTCAGTAGCTCCGCGATGTTCACCGCCTCCTGCTCGCGGCCCAGGTGCGCCATCAGCGGGAACAGTGCGTCTGGTACATTATCTGCCTGACTCGCAAGGCTGCCGCGCAAAAGGCTGTAGCGCCAGAGCCGAGGCAGGATGGCGACCTCCGCCGCCGCGTCGCCGTGCGCCGAGGCGATCACCGCGTCGCGGGCCACATCCAGGTCGCGCACATAGCTCCGCCCGCTCGGGTCGTGGCGCAGCTTGGCTCGCCCGTAGTCGCCTGTGTCAACGCACGCCCACAGCTGATCATAGCTGCGCGCCGCCGCCAAGTGCGCGACGTAGTGCTGCTGGGCGTAGGCCCGCCGCTCCTGCTCCAGCGCATCCCCCGTCACCGCCGTCCAGATCGTCGCCAGCCCACCCCGCCCGCCCGTGCCCCAGTCGGCCAACTGCTGGTGGTAGCGCTCCTCCTCATCGGTGGCGAAGACATACGCCTTCTGCGGCTGGGCCGGGTTCTGGCGCAGGTAGTCGCTCAGCTTGAGGTGGTAGAGGTACCAGCGCCCCTCGCCGTCGCGGGCGAGCAGCCCGCCCAGGCGCTGAAGCCCCTCGCGGCACTCGTCGTCCTCGACGCCGATGAGGGCGCGGATCGCCCGTGCGCTCAGCGGGTCGCGGGCGGCCAGCAGCAGGCCGAGGACGGGCTTGAGCACGGTACGCCAGCGCTGACGGTCGGCCTTCAGCCGCTCGATGCTCAGCGAGAAGAGGTTATCGGGGTTGTCCGCGATGCGGGCGATCAACGCCTCGGGGGCCAAGGCACCCGGCTGCGCCAGCTCGCGGGCCACCAGGTCGAGGTAGAGCGCGTTCTCCTGCATCGCCGCGTAGAAGCGCTCGGTCAGGGCCGCGTCCAGCGTCGTCACGCCCCGGTGGGCCAGCACCTGCGTGAAATCCTCCCGGCTCAGGTTGGGCAGCCAGTACTCGGTATGGGGCTTACGCAGCTCCAGAGGCTTGAGCGTATCGTTGGGCCGGGTGCCGAGCAGGAAGACGATCCCCGGCGGCGGCTCCAGCGGCAGGAAGCTCAGGTCGCGCTCGCCGTTCAGGTCTTCCTCGATCTGGTCGAGACCGTCGATGACGATAATCTCCTGCGCGCCCGTCGCGGCGATCTCGCGCAGCGCCTGGGCGAAGTAGTCACGCAGGGCCGGGCGGCTGTCCGACGCGACGTAGATCTCGCTCAGCCCGTGCTTGAGGATCAGCCGGGCCAGGATATTCCGCATCAGGCCGACCTGATGGTCGGGGCCAGGCTTGATGGGGATAAAGTGGTGGGCCGTCGTGTCCGGGCCGTACTCCTGAAGCACCCGAGCGATGATGCTGCTCTTGCCCTGACCGGCGTGGCCGGTCACGGTGACGTAGTCGCCGGTCGCCCGCGTCGCGGCCACGCGGGCGCGGATCTCCGCCAGCTCGCTCTGGCGGCCCACAAAGGCTTCGAGGCGGTTGGCGATAAAGCCGGAGTGGTCGTGAATGAGGGCGCGCAGGGTCGTCTCGCGCAGGGCGGCATGCGCCGTGGCGGGGGCGGCGCGGGCGGCGGCCACGTCAGCGCAGAGGTTGGCGAGGACATACAGCCCCTGACCGATGCTCGCAGGCGCAGGGGCGTGATCCGGCAGGGTCTTCCGCAGGCGGTCAATCAGCAGATCCACCGTGACTCGGCCATCGCCCAGTTCCGTGTGTGGTACCGCGCCGGTGAGCAACTCGTGCAGCACGCGGGTCGCCAGCCCCATCCCGTGCAACTCACGGGCCTTCTGTCCAGGGCCGACGGCGGGGATGATCACTCGCAGCTTTTCGGTGTAGCGTGTGGCGGTCTGCGCGTCCAGCCCGGTGCGAAATTGCTCCAGAACGGTGCGGAAATCGAGCGTCAGGTGTGCGTCGCCAAGCCCCAGGATATTCCCAGCGAAACAGCAGTCCAGGAAAATGAGCACCCTACCGGCGGTCGGATCACGGTACAGATGCTCGTACAGCCAACGCAGGGACAGGTAGCGCGTCGGCTGTCTGACAGCCCGCGCCGCATCAAAGTCGCTTGTGACGAGAAAGGTCTCGTTCTCGCGTGGCCCGAGGGCGACCGGCACAGCGTGGCCGCTGAAATAGACCAGCAACTCCGTCGCGGGAGTCGCCTCGTAGAGCAGATCCTCGATGGCCTGCCGCAAACTGCTTGCCGTCGCCTGTTCGCCCGTAAGCGACTCGGCGACAAAACCGCACGCCGGAGCCTCCAGCACCGCCGCGATGGCGCGGGCATCAGACTCGGCGTTGGCGAGCGTCGCAACCGAAGACTCATGTGCCGAGCCATTCACGCCAATCACCAAGGCGCGGCGGGTAGGCGGGGATGCGGGCGGGGTCGCGTCGCTCATGGGCGGTGCTCAGATCTCATTGGGCGGCGTGGGCGGCACCTGCACGGTAATCGTCGTAGCGTCGGGGCGAATGTGCTTAGGCAGCCCCTCGGCGAGTAGCTGGGCGAGCAGCGCATCGGCATCGGGCGCGGCGGCGCTGCTGATCGTGGCTGACGCGCCCTCAACGCGCACGACCACCGTGATTGGTGGCGGCGGCGGGGCCGCTGGCTCAGCGCCGCGCAGCTTCCTGATCTCGCTGAGCAGTTGTGCCACTTTGAGCGCGAAATCGGGCAGGGCCATGAGACTCTGCGTGGCAGTGGAGGCGGCCACCACCCAGAGCAGCACTTCGGCGGCACCCTTGGTGCCCGTGTAGTCCGGGGTGATCGTCGCACCGGCAGCGCGCAGCGCGCCGACGGTCGTCCGCGCCGTCGCGCCGACAGCGGCGGGGTCGGGCTGCGCCGGGTCGGCGTCGGTGAAGATGAGCGTGATCTGCGGGACATTGGTTGACATCGGGCGTGGCCTCTTTGCACGATCAGACAGCGGATCTGCGGCCAACATAGCAGGCGAAGGAAGGCGGGGCAAGAGGCGACGATGAGGGTGTCAGTCACCGCTCAATCCGCACGCCAATTCTCCAATCGCAGGTTTGGCACCGCCAGAAAATCCTTGTCGGTCGTGAGCAGAATAAGGTCGTAGCGCAGGGCTGTCACGGCGATCAGGGCGTCCACGGTTGCGAGTTGGCGACCTTGTTTCCGCAGCCGAATCTGGAGATCCGCCGCATCGGTCGCATCAGCGACATCAGGGATGTAGCCCATGATTTGCGGCGCAAGCTGTGCCCA
>CAIWXH010000205.1 GCA_903916565.1 uncultured Oscillochloris sp.
CGGCGTGGAGCATGTTCTTCCGCCCGTCATGCGAGAGGAAGGGGAAGAGGCCGCGCCAGTCGGCGTAGGCGTTCCCGGCGAAGGCCCAGTAGGTACGAAGCAGCACGCTGGCGATAAAGACAAACGCGACGGCAAAGTGGACAAAGCGCACCGTGCCCATAAAGAAGCCAGCGTATGGCTCGCGGGAGGCGATGAACAGGTACGGGTTGCCGAGGACATAGCCGGTGAAGCTCAGCAGCACAATGCTGAGTACGTTGACCCAGTGGGTCAAGCGCACCGGGATCTCCCAGACGTAGACTCGTCGGCGCATTGGTGCCTCCTGACTAAGCGAAGGGACTGGGGGACTGGGCGACAAGGGGACTGGGGGACGGGGCGACACGGCGACAAGGGGACAAGGGGACACGGCGACATCCAATTCCCTTATCCCCTTGTCCTCTCATCCCCTTGTCCCCCCATCCCCTTATCCCCTTGTCCTCTCATCTCCGTGTCCCCTTGTCCTCTCATCCCCGTGTCCCCTTGTCCTCTCATCCCCGTGTCACTTCACAACTTCGATCCGGGTCACTTCCGCACCACGGGCATCAACGACATGCACCGAGCAGGCCATACACGGATCGAATGAGTGAACCGTGCGTAGAATTTCGAGCGGGCGCTCGGGGTCGGCGACCGGCGTGTCAATGAGCGACGCCTCGTAGGGGCCACGGTTGCCCTTTGCATCACGCGGCGAGCCGTTCCAGGTCGTGGGCACGACCGCCTGATAGTTGGCGATCTTCCCGTCTTTGATTCGCACCCAATGGCCCAGTGCGCCCCGTGGCGCCTCGGTGAAGCCCCAGCCCTCGGCCTCGGCGGGCCAGCTACCGGGCGACCACTTCTCACCATTGTGGATCGCCAGATTGCCGTTGCCCATATTCGTCTCAAGCTCGCCAATCCAGCCCAGCAGTTGTTCAGCCATCAGCAGCGTTTCAAGCCCGCGTGCCGCCGTGCGTCCCAGCGTCGAAAAGAGCGCCTCGGGGCCGACGCCAAGCGTCTTCAGCGCGAGGCCGACCAGCGCCTTCGGGCGCTCTTTGCCTGCCGCGTACGCGACCAGCAGACGCGCCAGCGGGCCAACCTCCATTGGCTGGTCGTCGTAGCGCGGCGTCTTCAGCCACGAGTATTTGGCCTCGGTGTCAAGGAAGTCGAACGGCGGCTTGGGGCCAGTGTACGTCGGCGCCGTCTCGCCCTTGAAGGGGTGCAGCCCCGCCGTGTCGCCGCCCGCGTAGGTGTACCACGAGTGCGTCACATACTCGCTCACCTTCTCTTGGCTGACGGCGTCGGGCGCTTTGCCGATGTCCTTGTTCAGAATGACGCCACGGGGCAGGAACAGACTCTCGGGCGAGCCGTCGTTGCTCTGGGGGTAGTCGCCATAGGCGAGGAAGTTGCCCACGCCGCCGCCGAGGCCCGCCCAATCTTTGTAGAAACCGGCCACCGCCAGCAGGTCAGGGACATAGACCTGCTGCACGAACTCCAGGGCGCTCTTCGCCAGTTCTTTCATGCGGCCAATGCGCGAGTCGTTGATCGCCTTCTGGGTGTTCGGGTCAACCGGGATCGCCATACCGCCCACCAGATAGGTCTGGAGGTGCGGGTTCTTCGCGCCCAGGATCGCGTGGATCTTGATAATCTCGCGCTGCCAGTCGAGCGCCTCAAGATAGTGCGCCACCGCCATCAGGTTGGCCTCGGGCGGCAGTTTGTAGGCGGGGTGGCCCCAGTAACCATTGTTGAAGGGGCCGAGCTGGCCGCTGCCGGCGAAGGTCTTGATCCGATCTTGCACCGCCTTGAAGTACGCGGGGCTGGCCTTGGCCCAGGTGGGCGAGACGGTCTGTTGCAGGTCGGCGGTCGCTGATGGGTCAGCCGAGAGCGCGCTGACAATATCGACCCAGTCGAGGGCGTGCAGGTGGTAGAAGTGGATGACGTGGTCTTGAATGTACTGCGTACACTCGATGATGTTACGGATCAGGCGGGCGTTGTCGGGGATGCTGATGCCGAGCGCGTTCTCGACGGCGCGCACCGACGCCAGCGCGTGAACGGTCGTGCAGACGCCGCAGATGCGCTGGGCGAAGACCCACGCCTCGCGGGGGTCGCGCCCCTTCAGCACCAACTCCATACCCCGGAACATCGTGCTGCTGCTCCAGGCGTCCGTCACGCGCCCATTCTCAACCTGAACCTCAAGGCGCAGGTGGCCCTCGATGCGGGTCACCGGGTCAATCACAATCTTTGCCATAAATTAGGCTCTCCGAGCTACAGTAAGCAGGTTCAGCACCGTCCTATGACCCTCACCCCCTGCCCCTCTCCCTCAAGGGGAGAGGGGAGAGGGGAGATTCCGCACGAGAGCGTTTTCGTCTCCCCCTCTCCCGCTCAGGGCGAGGGGGTTGGGGGGTGAGGGCTGGCAGCGGCAGTTCTGCGTTGAAGCGGATTGGCTACTTCTTCTTCGGCGGGGTCTGCACGGCAACCTCGCGCTCGTCGTGGGGGGCCTCGGGCGAGTTCTTGGCGCGAATGGCGCTGGCGACGGCGTGGACGGTGACGCCTGCCGCGACGACGCCTAGGGCGGTCAGGCCGACCTTATCGGCGGTCGCTTCGACGCCAAAGCCCTCGATGTGGGGCAGTCGCTCGTAGACGGGGATGGTGTTATCCCAGAAGTGCGAGGACATACAGCCCACGCAGCCGTGGCCCGCGCCAATCGGCCAGCTTGTCCCGTCGTTCCAGCCGATGGCCGGACAGTTCGAGTAGGTCTGCGGCCCTTTGCAGCCCATTTTGTAGAGGCAGTAGCCCAGCCGGTGTCCGTCGTCGCCCCAGGTCTCGACAAAGCGCCCTGCGTCGAAGTGGCCGCGCCGCTCGCAGTTATTGTGAATGAGCTGGCCGTAGGCGAAGAGCGGGCGCCCTTCCTGGTCAAGCGCTGGCATCGCCTTGAAGGCCAAAAAGTGGGCCAGCACCGCCGTCAGGTTGGTCACATTCATGGGGCAACCGGGCATGTTGACCAGGGTCTTCAGGCCGGGGACGGCGCTCTTCACGCCGACGGCGCCGGTGGGGTTTGGGCTGGCACCGGGCCAGCCACCGTCCCACGCACACGCGCCCACGGCGATGGTCGCGGCGGCCTTGCGACAGACCGTTTCGGCGATGCTCTGGGCCGTCTTGCCGCCGATAGTGCAGTAGATGCCGCCATCCTTGGTGGGAATGCTACCCTCGACAATCGCCAGAAAGGGCTGACTACCCGCCAGCACCGCCTCAAGCGACTTCTCGGCAGCGTGGCCCGCCGGGGCCATAATCGTCTCGTGGTAATCGAGCGAGATCTGCTCAAGCACAATCTCGGCGACCGTCGGCGTACTGGCGCGCAGAAACGACTCGGTGTTGCCCGCACAGTCCTGAAACTCTAGCCAGACCACCGGCAGACGTGGCGTCGTCTCCAGCGCGTGCGCGATCTTCGGCGCATACGCCTCTGGCAAGGCCAGCGTGGCGGCGAGCACGCCACAGAACTTCAGAAACTGGCGGCGTGAGATGCCCCGTGCGGCAAGTCGCGCCTCAAGGCTGGGCGCATCGGTAGGCATAGGCGTCCTCCTGCGTGTTCGCACCACTCTCGGCGTGGTTAAGCTATGGGGATTAGGCTAGGCTGGGTGGCTGTTCTTGTTGAGTGTAACATCTGCTGGATGACCTATAGTTAAAGAGCTTATACCTTTGTGTACGAGGTCTTAACTTGAACTAGGCCAGGGCGCAAAGAGTCTGGCGTGGGGTGTGGCGCTTCAGACCCCTCAGCCCTGTCAGGTGCAAGCATCTGACAGGGCTGAGGGGATCACGCGGTTTGCACGGCTGCTTGTTACGCCCGCCAGAGCGGCCCTGGGATGCTACCACCGCGCATCAGGTGCTCGAACAACGTGGGGGGCAGGGGTTCGCTGAACAGATAGCCCTGGAACATATCGCAGCCGATGGACTGCAAGAAGGCGTGCTGCACGGGCGTCTCCACGCCCTCGGCGACCACTTCCATATGCAGATGGTGGCTCAGGGTAACAATCGCGCTCACAATGCCGCGTGCGCTCTCGTCGCCGGACTTGCCGATGCGTCCGACGAACGAGCGATCCACCTTGAGGACGCTGATCGGCAGGCGCTGGAGATAGACCATTGACGAGAAGCCGGTGCCAAAATCGTCGATAGCCAGGGTCACATGCAGCGCCTGCAGTTCCTCCAGGTGGCGAGCGACCGCCTCAACGTCGCCCATCAGCATGCTCTCGGTCAGCTCAAGCTCGATCCAGCGCGGGTCAAGCCCGCCCTGGGCCAAAATCCGGGTCACCATGGGGATAAAGCCCGGCTGGGCGAACTGGAGTGCCGAGACATTGGCGGCCACCTTGATCGGCGGCAGGCCACGGCGCTGCCACTGGCGGGTCTGGCGGCAGATCTCAGTTAGGCACCATTCGCCGATCGGCACAATCAGGCCCAGCTCCTCGGCCAGGGGAATGAAGCGGCTCGGCGGGATCTGCCCAAGCTCGGGATGCCGCCAGCGCAACAGCGCCTCGGCCCCAATCAGCCGCCCCTGCTGGTCGATTTTAGGCTGGTAGTAAATGGCTAGTTCGTCGCGCTCGACCGCCCGCCGCAGATGCGTCTCAAGCTGAAGGCGCTCCAGGGCGGCGCGGTTCACGGTGGCGTCGAAGAACTGGAAGCTGTTCCGCAGGGTGCTTTTGGCGCGATACATCGCCGCGTCAGCGTTGCGCTGCAACGTGTCGGCGTTATCGCCATCGGTCGGGAAGATGCTCGCCCCAATGCTGGCGCTAACGAACAGCTCGCGCCCGTCGATCAGAAAAGGCAGGCGCAGCATATCGTGCAGGCGGTGGGCCACGCGGGTCACCTGCTGGTGGCTGATCACGTCGGACAGCACGAGCATAAACTCGTCGCCGCCGTGACGGGCCAGGGTGTCGGTCGCGCGCACGCAGCCCTCGAAGCGGCGGGCCAACTGGACAAGCAGCGCATCACCGACGCCGTGCCCCAGCGTGTCATTGATCTGCTTAAAGCGGTCAAGGTCGATGAAGAGGACTGCGGCCATACTCCGTGTACGGCGGGCGGCTTCAAGCGTTTGGCGCAGACGATCCTCGAACAGGAGGCGGTTGGGGAGGCCCGTCAGGGTGTCGTGGTGCGCCTGGTGGGCCAACTGACGGGTCTGCTCGTGCTGCTCGACCTCGATGGTCAGCAGTTGACCAATGAGTTCGACGAAGGTCAGATCGTTGGCGGTAGGATCGGCGGTGATGCGCCGACAGAGGACCAACTGGCCCAGCGCCCCATGGGGACTGAGCTGAAACGAGACTCGCCAGCAGCGCTTGATACTGAGCGCTGCCTCTAGGGTGTGCGGATACTTCCACAGCTGATCTTCAGGCGGGCTGACGATGATCTCTGCTGTCTCAGCCCCGCCGTTGCCGCACTCAGTGGCCCAGAGCGCTGCCCAGCGGTCGAGATCATCCACAGCGTCGGTGTCGAGGTTGCCCCCTAGCGAGCGAAAAACCCCCGTGCCGCGCAGCGCGATGGCCCCATAAGCGAGATCGGGATAGTGGTTGAAGATCATCGTCAGCACCTGGGCAACGACCGTGTCAAGGCTGTGCTGACGGGCCACGAGCTCAAGCACCTCGCGCTTGTCGGCGTCGAGAATCTCGCGCTGCTTGTTCCACGTAATCTCTTCGTAGGACAACACGGCCCGCGCCCAGCCGTCGCCACAGGCGTTGATCCGCACCGTAAACCAGCGTGGGCCGTCGTCACTCGTGACCATGTGCTGGGCGTTGTAGCTCGCCTGGGTTCCGGCGAGGACGGCGCGGAGGTTGACCGTCAGTTCTGCCGCCTCAGGGTGGTACGCCTGGGCCTGTGCGTAGAGCGTCAGGCAGTTGGTGCCGATTGTGATACGATGCGCCGGGGAGTGGACGTGCTGCTGAAAGTCGCCCCAGGCTTTGTTCGCGGCGATGATCGTGCCCTCGCGGTCGAGGATCAACATGGCAATGGTTAGGCTGTCGAGGGCCACCCGCAGCACTTGCTGCGACTCGATCAACATCTGCTCGGCCCGCTTGCGGCTGGTAATGTCGCGCAGCGAGGCGAGATGGGCCGTCGCACCGCGCCAGGTGACGGTGCGCGCCCCCATTTCAGCAATGGTGACGCCCCCATCAGGCCGGATGATCTCCAGGTCGGTTGACTTGCCCGTGAGCATGAGTTGGCCGAAGGGCTGGCCAAGCAGGTCGGCGGCGACACGACCAAAGAGCCCTTCGGCAGAGGCGTTGACTAAGCGCACGACCCCATCGTGGTCGATCACCAACAGGGCATCGGCGTGGTCAGCGTCAAGCCCTTGCAGGGTGTCAACGCCCTCATCGACAACCCCCTGCAGGGTGTCGCTCTGTTCAGCCAGATTCGTCATCGGTGTGCCAGTATGTTCAGCTACAATCTCTCGCAGGGATTCGCCCATGGCGACGAGCCCATCATCTGATCCGGCAGCGCTGGCGGATAGTGGCGGCATAACATACGGGTCGGACTCCATAGCGATGTTTCGCCCTTTAGGTCTGCGAACTCTCGTTGTCCTCCTCGCGGAACATTGCGCCAAGGCGCTCGATCTCGCTTGGGGTCACGTGCGTAAACTGGCCCGAGAGAATGCCCGAGATGTTGCGGAATGGTCGCCCGATGTGCATGCCGCCGCCATCAATTGCGAACTCGCGAATCTCTTTGTCGTGGTGCGAGCCGCGCATCTTGAGGACGGTCAGGCCACGGCGCATCTCGCCGTAAACTTCGACGTAGCGCAGCAAAATGATCGAGTCGGTGATGGTCGAGATATGGGCCTCGGTGATCGAGGTGCCGCCCAGCAGGGTCGGCGTCGTCGAAGTATAGAGGCCGGCAATCTCTTGGTGCTTGATGAACGAGGTCAGGCCGATCACGAACTCGCGAAAGCCCTTCATCGTCGAGACTCGTTCGAGGGCCGAGAGGCTGTCAATGGTGACGCGCTGCGGGCGGAAGCGCTCGATCTCCGCCTGAATGGCGATCAACTGATCTTCGAGGCTGGAAACCTCGGGGTAGTTGCAGACCACGCGCAGCAGGTCATCGCGCTCCATCTGCTCGAAATCGATGCCCCAGCCGGTCGCATTACGGAAGAGTTGGTCGCGGCTCTCCTCGTAGGCGAAGAGCAGCGAACGCTCGCCGCGCTTGGCCCCCGAGGCCATGAACGAGGTCGCCATCAGCGTCTTGCCGGTGCCGGTGGCCCCGCTCACCAAGATGATCGAGTCGCGAAAGAAGCCCCCGCCGCACATGCGGTCAAGTTCGGTATTGCCCGAGGTAATGCGGAG
>CAIWXH010000206.1 GCA_903916565.1 uncultured Oscillochloris sp.
CTCGATGAACTTCCTCCAGCAGTCGCATATCCCCGCGCTGGCGCGGCGGGCCGGGTGTGAGCTGCTCAACATCGGCTTTGAGTCGCTCGACCCCGAGACGATCAAGCAGGTGGGCAAAGGCTCGAACCGAATCGGCATGTATGACACGGTCGTGGCGAATGTGCAGCGTGAGGGCATCACCTGCCAGGGCTGTCAGACGATCATTCATGATCAGCGAAGTTCCCAATGAGCCGATCCCCGCTCCATATCCTGCTGGTTGATGACTCGCCGGAAGATCGGCTGATCGTGCGCCGTCTCCTCACCCGATCAGCCCCTGATGCCTACACCGTCACTGAGATTGATCGGGGCTGGCTGGTCAGTGCGGCCTGTCAGTCCGCCCAGCCCGACTGTATGCTGCTCGATCACAGCTTGCCCGATATGGATGGCCTGGAGGTACTCGCCGCTGTGCGTGCATGGGGCGATCTGCCCATCGTGGTGCTTACGGGTGGCGGGCGACCAGCCCTGGCAGGCGACGAGTCCGCGCACGACACCCTGGCATTCTTAGCCAAAGGTCGGCTCACCGCTGAGAGTCTGCATTTGACCATCCAGCGCACCGTTGCGAACGTCCGGCTCGCCCGTGAGCGCGCACACAATCTCGCGCTGCTCACTACTATTGTTGACACCATCGCGGTCGGGGTGCTGGTGCTTGACCAGGCGTTGCGGATTCGTCAGGTGAACGCGACGCTGGTGGCCCTGTTGGGCCAACCGGCAGCAGCGCTGTGCGGGCAGCGGCTCCCCGATCTCTATCCCGATCTCGCGGTGTCGCTGGCGCTGCACTGCTCGCAGGTGCTGGCAACTGGATCGATGTCAGGGTCAGGCCAGTATGAGGTCGTTGCCCCTTGCCCACACGCTGGCGTCTGGCGGGTCAGCGTCCAACTGGTAGCGCTGCCCGACGCGGGGGCACCTGGGTTTTGTCTGCTGATTCACGCGGCATCTGCCGCGCCGCTGGACAGCGCCGCCCAAAGCGAGCAGGTGTCTTCAGACGCCTGCTCGCTCGTCGGCGTTAGCCCATAACTGCACGAACATCATCTGTGTGACCACGCCACGGGTCATGCGATTTGGACTGCGTACGCACGTAGCTACTAGCAAGAAGGAACACCCCCATGAGCACACCGAAGCCCACGCCCCCGAAGAGCAGCACGCCAAAGCCCACGACCTCCACCCCGACGGCACCCACGGAGACGCAGGTCACCCTTTCGGCGACGGCCATCGCCGATGTCGGGGCCGACCTGACCCGCCTCGTGGTCGCCGCGATCCCGCTCTCGCTCAGGGCGGTGAACACGGTCGCTGCCAACCTGCCCGGCATGATCACCCGCGTGACCGCCTCCCTGGAGGGCGCAGCGTCCGCTCAGAGTAGCAGCGAGCTTGGTGCGGCGACCAGCGAACTGGTCAGCGCCACCGCTGGGTTCTCCCTGAATATCCTCAAGCTTGCCGCGAGCGGTCTCAACGCGGTGGCCCGGGCGGTCAATACGGCGGTGACGGAGTCGAGCACGCCGCCGCCCAAATAAGCCCCGCGCCGATCCCCCCGACCTAGCGCTGGGATGCTAAAGCGTAGCTTGGGCTTTTGGTGGAGACGATGTTCACGAACGCCCGTGCGGCTCTCACTTGAACGTCGCGCCCTGCAGCGGGCGATGGCCGTGGAGGCGTTGAGCCGCACCGCCCATGGGGTTGAGATCGCACCTGTTGCGCTGCGCGAAGATCAGACGCGCAGCGCCCAACATCAGGCAGTGCGGCGGCGCACGCAGACGATGGTCGGCTCCCTTTCCTCACGCTGCTACGACACGTCTCCAGTGGTGGCGAG
>CAIWXH010000207.1 GCA_903916565.1 uncultured Oscillochloris sp.
GTGCCGCATTGTGCGCGAGGCCGCCGAGCAGTCCTGTCGTGGCTTGCTGCCGTCTGTCGCGGCACCCCAAACCTTCGCCGCCGCCTGCGCGCAGGCCGCCACCGCCGATCTCGCCATTATGCTCTGGGAAGGTGAAGCGCCCACTTTGCGCGACGTGCTGCGGGCGCACCGTGGTGCAGCGGCGGCGGGTGAAGTGGCCCCCGGCGTCCGTCGCCTCGCGTCCGTCGCCCTCCTAAGCGGCCCCGAGGGCGGCATCACCGAGGCAGAACTGACAGCAGCCCAGGCCAGTGGTATCATGGCGGCATCCCTTGGCCCGCGCATCCTACGCGCCGAAACCGCGCCCATCGCCGCCGCCGCGATCCTTATGGCCGAGCTAGAGGCGTAGTTACGCCGTCCGACCAAGTCAGACGGGTTGGGTAACGGGGCCAAGCCCGCCCCGAACCCCGCCCAGTACCATCGGGACAGGTTGGGTGCAGGTTTTCTCGGGGAGGGCTTGGCCCTCCCCGAACCCCGCCCAACCGTACCGCCTCGCACCGAGGACTGCCATGGTTCGCACCTCTCGCGCACTGACTGTCGGAGCCATCGTCACGCTGTTGGTCGGCCTCGTCGCTTTCAGCGCTGGCTGGATCGCCGCCCGCGCTGCCGGCACCACCCCGCTCGACACGTTCATCGCTGGCTTTGGCACGGCTGCCGCACGCCAAGATACGCCCCCCGCCGTGCGCCAGCAGTTCACAGTTTTTTGGGAAGTCTGGAACCTGGTCGAGGGTGAGTTCTACCACACCACGCCGGTCGAGCGGCAGAAGCTGGTCTATGGCGCCATCCGGGGGATGCTTGGCGCCCTCGATGACGAGTTCACCACCTTTCAGGAGCCGGACTTGGCCGCGCAGAGCCGCGAGTCGATGCAGGGGAAGTTTGAGGGCATCGGTGCCTACCTGCGGCTCGTGGACGGCGCCATCCAGATCGACCGGCCCTTCAAGGGTTCGCCCGCCGAGCGGGCCGACCTACGCACCGGCGATGTGATCGTCGCCATTGATGGGCAGCCGCTCGCCCCTGTGATCGCGCAACTGAGCGCTGCCGAGGCCACCGCCAAGACCGCCGCGCTCATCCGTGGCCCCAAGGGCACCATCGTCACGCTGAGCCTGCGCCGCCCCCCCGCCGACACGCCCTTTGAGGTCGCCATCACTCGCGACGAGCTGCCGGTGATCACCGTTCACGCCCAGATGCTTGACGGCGGCGTCGCCTATCTTCAGATCACCGAGTTCAAGGCCACCACCACTCAACTGCTCGACGAGGCGCTGCGCGAGCTGATGCCCCAGCACCCCACCAGCGTCGTCCTCGACCTACGCAACAATCCTGGCGGCTACCTCACCACCGCGCAAGAGGTGCTTGGTCGCTTCTACGACGGCATCGCGCTCTACGAGCGGGAAAATGGGGGCGTGGTCAAAGAGCTGAAAACCATCCTCGGGCCGTCCGACCTGCGCCTCTACACCGTGCCAATGGTCGTGCTGATCAACGGCGGCTCGGCCAGCGCCGCCGAGATTGTGGCGGGCGCGCTGCGCGACGTTCGCCCGCAGACCAGTTTGCTGGGCGAGCGCAGCTACGGCAAGGGTTCGGTGCAGAACATCCACCAGCTTAACGACGGCAGCAGCGCCCGCATCACCATCGCGCACTGGCTTACGCCCGCCCGCTCGGAGATTCACCGCATCGGGATCACGCCCGAACACCAAGTAGTCGCCTCTGAGGACGGACAGTACCCGGTGCCGTGTGTGGCAGAGCGCAGCCCCCCGCAGGGCCAGCGCACCTGTGGCGATGCTCAACTGGCCGCAGGGCTGGCGCTGCTTGCAGGGAACGTGCCGCCGCCGCCCCACACCGACGACCGCACGTAGGAACCCCCCGCACCACGTCGGCGGCTGATGGGTGACATGGAGAGTTACAACTCTTCACGACTGATGTAGGATTACGCTATGCTTGGCTCACGCACACTCGTCCCGCTCATGCTGATGATCGTCCTCGCCGCGTGTGCCCCGGCCAAGACAGGCGCGGTGCCTACACCTACGCCCCCGCCCGCCACAGCGCTGCCCGCCACGCCCCCGCCCGCCAGCACGACACCCCCGGCCAGCCCCGACGCCACCGTGATCGCCCAGGCGGTCGCGGCCTCGGTCGTGGCGCTGGGCGGCACCTCGGCGGCGGCGACAGCCGTTGGGCCGCGTGGCACGGGTGAGGCGCTTGCGCCCCGCACGTTAGTCGCGGGTGCGCCGCCGGTTCTGCCTGCCCCCATCTACCTGCTTGAGCGCGGCCAAGTGCGCCAGGTCGAGCGTGATGCGGTCAACTCTCGCCAGATCACCTTTGAGCCGCAGCCGGTGCTTGAGCTGGCGGTGCCCCCCGATGCGGGTGCGATTTTCTACCTAACTGGCGACCCGGTGGGCGCCGAGCGTGTGCTCGTCGCGCTCAGCGGTGCCGGACGGCGCGATCTGCTCGCTGGGAAGCTGAGCAGCCTCGTGGTTAGCCCCGACGGTCAGCGCATCTTCGTCCGTATTGACGACCCGGCGGCTGACCCGCTTACCGGCTCGACTGAGTCGCCCTCTGGGGTTTGGGCGACGAATCCCGCCGGGGATCGCCCGAAGCTGCTGCTCGCCGATGTAATCCCCGACGACGGGATGGTCAACCCGGCTCCCGTCTGGACGTA
>CAIWXH010000208.1 GCA_903916565.1 uncultured Oscillochloris sp.
CCACGGGGAAGCGCGGGTCACCCAGCGTAGCCAGCGCATTACTGGCCTCAACCCGCTCAGGCAGCGCCAGCGCCGGGTCGGGGCGCTCCAGCAGCGCGACCAGGGCCGTGCGTAGGTCATCCTCAAAGCGAACCAGGTCGTGCAGCGTGTTCGCGAAAGCGGCCCGGCGCTCCAGTTCGGCGTAGCAGTCGGCGGCGAGCAGGGCGTCGCGCTGACCCTGAAGCGCCGTCTTCATCTGATCACCGCAGCGCACGGCGACCAGACGTTGGAGCCACGCGAACAGGTTGTCGTACTTCTCCTGACGGAGCAGACGGCCCATCAGCAGCCGCACCACCTCACGCCAGCGCTCGCCCCCCGCCACCCACTGCGCGTAGGCCACGTCGATCCCCTGACTGTCACGGCCTGCGAAATAACAGGCGGCCAGATACTCCTCAAAGGTCAGGTGGGGCAGCACATAGGTCTCGTCGGCCTCCTCAAGCAACAGGCCGCTCTCCTCAAGCAGCAGGCCCATAAAGATTTGGCGCGGCACGGCGGCTGCGGCCCATACCCATGCCGCCTTCGGCTGGGCCGGGTTGAGCTTGCGGGCAAAGAAGGCGTCGAGAGTTTCACGTAGCAGCGGGCCAGTGAGGACGCCGCGACCATCTACCTGCTGGCAGTGGGCGGCGAACGCCAACTCGTGCAGCGCCGGACGCAGATCCTCAATGGTCAGGTGCGGCAACTCCAGCCGCTCGCCGATGCGTTTGGGACGGCGATCCACATCGCTGGAGCGCACGCCCTCCCAGCGGTCGAGCAGCAGTTTGACCAGTTCCTCGTACACATCGGCGCGTTTCTCGGGCATCCGTGTGTTGTTGTAGTCAAGCAGCACCAGCATCGTGAGCAACAGTGGTGAGGCAGCCAACTCGCGCAGGGTTGTCCGGTCGGGGTGGCTGAGCAGCGTGATCAGCCGCTTGGCGCGCTGGGCTGCCTCAGCGGGGCTGTAGCGACCCTGGCCGCTCGCGCAGGTCGCGGCGTACCACTTTGCGCTAAAGCCGCACACTTGGCCGAAGGCGAAGGGCTGGAGTCGGCGGACGACCCAGCCCTCGCGGAGTTGCCAGGCGGCGTCTTGCTCGTAGGGGCGCGTGCGGCAGGAGACGACCACGCGGGCGGTGCCGACCTGGCGGGCCAGGGCGCGGATGGCGTCGGCGATCCGCTCGCGGCGGGAGCGTAGACCCGCGCTGGTGGTCTCGGGCGTGCCGGGCACCTCATCAAGGCCGTCGAAGAAGAGGAGGGCATTGCCAGCGATGATCGCCGCCTGCACCTGGGGGCGCAGGCCAGCGCGCAGCCCGCCCGCACCGAGGGCCGGGCGCAGCAGCGCATCGACCAGTGTGTCCACATCCTTGGCAGGGTCGTCGCCAAGCGCCTGGGCTACGGGGCCGAGGGGGCAAAAGAACGGGATGTTCAGAGTCTTGGTACCACTAAGCAGGGCTTTGGCGATGAAGACGGCCATGTGGCGCAGGCCAGTGGACTTCCCGGAGCCGGGGCTGCCCAGCAGCACGAGGCGCAGGTTGCCCTGGATAGCGTTGATGAGCGTTTCAGGGCGGTACCACTGGCCGGTCAGTGTGCCGCGCTGGCCGCCCAACGCACGCCGAGCCACATGCCATGTCTGGCTGACCGTCCCGGTGCCGAGCGAAAAGGGGGCCGGGGAGGAAGGCGCGTGCTGGTGAGGGGCTACCGCACGCTCCTCAGGCAGACCAGGGGCGTCCAACACTGGGAGCCGCACCTGATCGGGCAGCAGCGCTTCAGGGCTAGCGGTGCCCATCGCCTTGTGCAGTTCGTCGCGGCCAAGGGCAAAGGGGCCGGCGGGGAGCAGCATATCCGTGGTGAGGGAAGTGTACACCTTGAGCAGCGCGATCTCCGGCAGCACGGACTGATCACGCCCGCTGCGCTCGCGGTCGAGCAGCTTGCCAAGGCGCAGGTAGCCGTGGTCAGCAACCAGGGATTGCAGGTAGCTATCGAGCAGCGGCTTGGCATCGGCAGGCGGCGCTTGGCCGAAAAAGAGCTGCACCGTCCCCTGGTTCACACCGACCGCCGCGCCATTCACGGTGCCGCTGACATTCGCCGTGCCCGTCGTACCGCTAGGCGGCGACGACGTGGGCGGCACATCCTCGCGCCAAAGGTGCCCATCGCGGGCGCGCAGCCAAAGCACCGGTAGCCACCAGGGGTGGGCCTCGCCGAGGGACGCGCGGGCAGCGGCGATAGCCCGGTCAATCGCACCGTCGCGCTGCAACTCGGTGAAGAACGGCGGCAGTAGGGCGTCGAGGGTCGCCACGGAGATCTGCTCGCGCATCGCCAGCACGGCCCCGATGCCAATGCGGGCAAGCTGCGGCCCGACGGCGCGGAGGACTGCATAGCTCGTCCCCGCGCCCTGGCACGAGGC
>CAIWXH010000209.1 GCA_903916565.1 uncultured Oscillochloris sp.
CCGACGGCGACCGGCGTGTCGGCCAAGCGCCACCGACACAACGCCACGAAGCCTGGGTTGACGCAGACGCTGGCGAAGCCGTAGCGGGCCGCCTCGGCGCAGAGCGTCTCGATCTGGGCTGGGGTGGCCTCGGGCCGCAGCAGCGTGTGGTCAATCAAGCCAGCGAGAGGCGTCGGTACGCCGGGGGGCTGTGGACGTGCGAGTCGGGAACCCGTAGGCAGGCCCGGAACCGCGTCAATCCGCCGGGTGACCTGCGCGATCAGATCCTCCACTGGCACCTCCTGTAAGGTAGGAACCCGGCCCAGGCCGCTGCGGCGAACAACGCGGCCCATTGTAGCACACGTCGTTCCGCGCACGAACACACGACCCGCGTAGGGTGCAGGGCTGAGGCATAGCCGTCATGGTGGTTGCAACGTCGCCCGCCGGGGGGCTGAAGCCCCCGGCTCTTGGGTGCGAAGCCTGCCTTCGCAGGCTCGGCAGCCCGCTTCAGCGGGCTTCGTATGCCGTAGCCCGTGGCTTCAGCCACCGGGCGAGTGGGCACCTGACGACTTTGCAACCGCATGCATTAGGGTGCAGGGCTGAGGCATAGCGAATGAGGCGTACGCCTAGCGGGATATGGTATAATTAGCTGCTTGCATCAAGAAGCTACAGGCCAACGGCTAGCATCCCCACCCCCAATCACACCGGTATGAGCGACGTACGCGCATGCCCGCCATTATGTAGCCAAGGCTGGGCATCACCCTAGCGCTCGGTGGCTTCAGCATTACCCAGATCCCCGATCCACGCTATCGCCCACGCGCAGTTTGGACAGCGCCGCCCCTAGCGAGTTGCTTAGCGGGAACGAACCCGCATTAATTGTCCCGTCACAGGCGTCCGGTCGTCCTGAGCGCCAACGCAGGGTTCCGGGCGAGTTGCTCCAAGGTTTCCGCTTCCCTCACATACCCTATGCAGGCGCGTAGGGTTCCTGATGGGCCGCTTCAGGCCAATTCGTGCAGCATGGAAGGTGCGTTGTTGCCCTCCTTGCACTTGACAGAGTGAGGAGGGGGACGGATCATGCTTAGAATGCAACCGAACACTAGGCGGGCGGTGTACTCTAGCGATGACAGTCAGCTGAGCCAGATCGTCGCCGCAAACGCCGACGGTATCCTTGTCGTTGACGGGGACGGTGTCGTGCGGTTTCTCAACCCTGCCGCCGCGAGTATTCTTGGGCGGCATGTTGAACATCTGATCGGCCAAGACTTCGGCCATCCGGTGCTACGCACCGAGCGCGCCGAGATCGATCTGCATCACCCGGACGGTGCCCACCAGATTGCCGAGATGCGCGTCGTCGATACCGAGTGGGAGGGCAGCCCCGCCCAACTCATCTCGCTGCGCGACATCACCGAGCACCGCCGCGCCCAACAGGCGCTGCGCGATGCCGAAGCCTTCAACTGGGCCATTCTGAACGCACTCACCGTCCACCTGGCGGTGCTTGACGCCACCGGCACCATCGTGGCGGTCAACGACGCTTGGCGAACGTTCGCCCGCGAGAACGGCGACCCCGAGCTGCGCTACACCGGGATTGGCGTCAACTATTTTACGGTCTGCCAGCACGCCAGTGGCAAACGCTCGCAAGAGGCAGCTCCGGTTCTCGATGGCATGAAGGCCGTCTTGACCGGCAAACTGCCCATCTTCGAGATCGAGTACCCCTGCCATTCACCGAAGGAGGAACGCTGGTTTGTCTTACGGGCGGTGCCACTACGCGGCGAGCGCCCTGGCCTCTTGATCGCCCACACGAATGTGACCGAGCAGCGGCGGATGGCCCGGGCTGTGGCTGAAGCCGAAGCGCTGCGCGAACGCCTCCGTGCCCGCGAGCGCGAGTTACGCGACTTCGACCGCATCTCGGTCAGCGACCCCGCCCAGCCACGGCGAAGCGCTTCAGCACCCCTACGCCAACGTACACCAACGGCCTTTAGCCAGGGCGTCGAGCGCTACCGCATCTTGCTCGACGAAGCGCTCCAGTCCCGGGCGAAACAGACCCCTCTCCCCATCGCCGGCCTGCGTGACCTCGGCGAGCGGCTTGGCGCTTACGATGCCGCCCCCCGCGATGTGGTCGAGCTTCACCTTGCGGCTGTCCGCGCCGCCGGCGCCGATTCCCCAGCCGCACGTCAGCAGGCATACCTAGAGGAAGGACGCCTCCTGGTGCTTGAGCTGATGGGACACCTAGCAGCCTATTACCGGAACAAAGCCATCGGGCGTACCGGCGAGCCCGACGATACGACCTCAGGCCAGATTTAGCATGAATACCGCTGTGGTCAAGATCGTTCTCCACCTCTATGTCGCCGGTCGTACCCCACGGGCCGAACGGGCCATCGCTACCCTGCGCCACATCTGCGAGCGCGAGCTTGCGAGTTACGAGTGTGACCTGGTCATTGTCGATGTCCTGGCTGACCCCCAACAGGCCGAGGCCCGCAAGATCCTCGCCACGCCAACCCTGATCAAAGAGCAGCCGGCCCCCACGCGCCGCATTATTGGCGATCTTGGCGCCGATCCGGCTGAACTGCTGGCGGCACTCAACCTGCCCCCAACGGGTTTTGAGGCCACGCCACTCACCTTACCTTGACCCGCGAAGCGGAGGTTTTACCCTTGAGCCGCGAGCTAGCCTCAATTGAGCGCCTAAAGACAGGGATACCCGGCTTCGACCACATTGCGAATGGGGGCTTGCCCCGTGGCCGCACCACCCTGGTCTCCGGCACCGCCGGAAGCGCCAAGACCGTCTTTGCCGCCCAATTTCTCGCTGCCGGCGTCATCGCCGGCGAGTCGGGAGTCTTCGTCACCTTCGAGGAGTCGCCCGAGGCGCTGCGTAGCAATATGCGTGGCTTCGGCTGGGACATCGCCGAGTGGGAGGCGCAGGGCCATTGGGCCTTCGTTGATGGTTCGCCCCAGCCTGACGACGAGTTGGTAGAAATGGGTGCCTACGACCTAGGTGCCCTCCTGGCCCGCATCGAGCACGCCGTACGCCGCGTCGGCGCCACCCGCGTCTCGATGGACTCGCTCGGCGCGATTTTTACCCGCCTCGCCGACACCCGCATGGTGCGGAACGAGCTGTTTCGGATCGTCTCGACGATTCGGAAGATGGGCGTGACCGCTGTCATCACTGCCGAGCGCTCGCAAGAGTACGGCGATATTGCGCGCTACGGCGTCGAGGAGTTTGTCGCCGACGATGTGGTGATCTTGCGGAACATCCTTGAGGAAGAAAAGCGCCGGCGCACCGTCGAGATCCTCAAGTTTCGTGGTACATCGCATCAGAAGGGCGGCTTCCCCTTTACGGTCATCCCCGGCCAAGGCATCGTGGTCATCCCGCTTTCGGCGATTGAACTGAAACAGCGCTCGTCGAACCTCCGCATTACCTCGGGCAATACCGAACTTGACCGCATGTGCGGCGGGGGCTTCTTTCGCGACTCGATCATCTTGGTGAGCGGGGCCACCGGCACCGGCAAGACGCTGATGGCGACCTCGTTCATGGCCTCGGGGGCCAAG